>CAYZTH010000016.1:0-20989 GCA_964481435.1 Candidatus Woesearchaeota archaeon | reverse complement strand
TAGATAGTTTTGAACATTTCCTTTTGCTTCTTCAATTCGTTTTTTATCTAACATTTTCTAATAACCGATAATACTCTTCTATTCCAAATAAGATTATATTCTTTTTAATTGCTTCGCTTACAACAGTCTGTTCTTTAGTTTTTAGCATTTCAATAAAATCTTCATAAGTTACGTTAGTTAGATGAATTTTTAATGGGATTAAGTTTAATTCTTTTTGAACAAGTTCTACATCATCTTTACTTGAAATTAATAACAAGTCTATGTCCGAATGTTTTCTTGCTGTTTCTTTTGCATGACTTCCGAATAATAAAAGTATAAATTGTCTGTTTATCTTGCTTAGATCATTATACATAACAAGAAGGTCTTTATTTTTCAATAATTCTTTTTTCCTCTCATTTTCAACAATAAAGACATCATTATTGAATGAGTTATCAAAACTACATCTTTTTATATTTCCTAAATCTTCGATTTTTATTGTCCTTTCTTCACCAAGTTTTTTAACATTAATATAGGTCAGTTTATAATCTAGTTTCAAGTTCTTTGAAATCTCATTTATACTAAACGACTTCTCTTTATTCTCAATTAAAAACTTTAGTATCCTTTGTTTTATATTCATCATGGTATTAATAACCTAATATTATGTTATCTTTAACATATTTAAATCTTTCTGTTCTCTTTTAGAAGGAGAGTGCATAGGGGGACCGATACTTTAGAGTTTTGCTATTATGTCATTCCTACCATAAAAATCAAAAAGATAAAAATAAAATAAAAAATTATTTCCAAAGCCAGCCGAACATGCCTTTGCTTTTCATTTCGTTTTGAGCCTTTGTTTCAAGTCTGTTTTGTTCCATTTCCATGTTCTGGATTTGTTCTTGAAGAACTGCCTTAACTTCTGCATCACAAGAGCATTGTTCTTTCAATTGATTTAACTCTTGAAGCCTATTTCTGCTTCTTTCAACTTCCTGTTCAATTTCCTTGCCAGCTTTTTCATCTCCACCAGCAAAAAGCCTTGAGAAGCCAGATCTTTTTTCAATCCTTTCTTCTGCCCTTATTGTTGCTTGAACTGAATTGTTGAATTCTTTAGCTATTTCTGAAATGTTTTTTCCAATTCCGCCAGTTAGGTTTTCCATTGCTAACATAGTATAAACTGCTAATCTTATTCTATTCTGGTTTTGAAGAACATTTTGTTCACCAGCATTGTTAAGATTATTCATTTCTTGCTCCATCTCCTGTTGTCTTTGTTGAATCATTTGATGCAATTGAGTCGCATTTCCCGCTATAACTTGATTTTGGTTTTGATTCATTTCTCCCGATTGATTCATAATTTGGTTTCCAGAAGAATTCCCTTGTCCATTAGAACCATTTCCTGAACCCCCTTGTTGGGCAAAAACTGAACCTACCAAAAACAATGTACAAACTAGAAAAATTACAAAAGTCAATAAAATTGTTTTTTTCATTTATACCTCCTTCTCATTCTTTAAAGATTCCAGTCTTTTTAATACTTTTCCTTCAGAATTCTAATTTTTCTCCTTCGCTAAATCTCCTTTTGTCGACGATAAAATCCTGAAGCACGGAGGGGGACTTTTTACTTTAAAATTTCGACCTTCTTAATGCCCATCTCTTTCATATTTTGAGTGGCTTGCTTCAAAAATTCAGGAAAGTTTGAGAATTTCCTTTTTGCCTTCGCATAAAGTCGCCCATTCTTTATGAAAGTATTTTTCCAGCCTCTTTTAAAATTATCTTGATATTTTTTCTCAATAGTTATCGGTGGTCCCGGCATGATTATTTCTAAGCTCGGTTCTTTTATTACAAAGAAATACCTTGATTCTAAGCTTTTTTCATTGAAATCAAAATGGCTTGATACTATTGAGAAATTTTCTTTTTTTAGTTTATAGATGAGAAATTCATAGAATTTCTTCAGTTTTGCTCCAGCTATATCGGACTTATCCTTCAGGCTTATTGCCCTAAGTTCATAGAATTTTGAGCCATTTTTAGCTTTGTTCTTTAAATTATTTGGATCAAACTCCTTTTTGAAGAAAAATTCCTTGCTGGGCTTTGAAATGAATTTCTTGCATGTGATGATAAATTTTTCAAGTGTTTCTTTGCCAAGGGCAGCGCATACATTTCTCTCTTTTTGGACAGGATCAATCAAGATTACCGGGCTTTCTTGTTTGGATTTATTTATTTCTTCCAGAATTTTTTCTTTTTTCTTATAGAACTTTTCCGGGTCAATCAGAATTTTGTCTTTGAGGTTCCATTTTGATGCCTCCCTAGCAAATTTAGAAAATGATCCATAGTGGCAAGTCAGGATTTCTAGCGCATATCCTGAAAATCCTTTGATATAACTTTCCGCGCCATAACACTCAGAAGCATAGCAAAAAGCCTTTGCAAGCTTTATTTCGTCTGCGATTTTCTTGTTTTTTGATTCTTTTTTAAGAAGATATCTTACATGCAGGGGAGAGATATCTGTAATATTCTTGGCTTCACCAGCATTCTTAATTTCAATTATTGGAACGAGTTCGAACCTTAGGCCCTGGAAGTCAACCTGGAAATAGTTTCTTGAGCCTTTCAATACAATATACTTTACTTTCAATTTTTTCAAGATATTTTCAAGTTCTTGTGAGATGTCTTTTTCTTTTTTGCCCAGGGGGTTATCCTTCTTGAACATGACAAAGAAATCAATATCATAACCCGTCTCTTTTCTGATGACTGTCTTTTTTGCTAGGCTTCCTCCTATGAAAACACTTGCTCTGCTTTTCAGATAAGGAGATATCTTCTTCTTGAAATCAGAAACACGGGACTCTACTCTCTTGAGCTCTTCATCGCTTGGAGAAATCTTTTTGACAACGTCCCCAAGTATTTTATTATCCATTTTTTATTTTTTTAAAACATTAAAAATCTATTTTATGACAACTGGCTTGACAAGTTCAGCAATTTTCTTTGCCGAGCTCAATTTCTCCTTTGTTTCAGCATAAATTGTGAATAGTACCTCTTTTTTGCTAACCTTATCATGAAGGTGCTTGTGGAGTATAAGTCCTGCTCCCTTGTCAATAGGGGAGCCTGCAAATCTTGCGGTCCTTGATAGTCTCTTATTGCTTATCTCCTCTACAATTCCGGCCTTTTCAGATAGTATTCTTGCGCTATATTTTCCTATGCTGAGTTCATCGAATTTTGAAATACTGCCGTTCTGAGCTTCAATAATTTCCTTGAATTTGGCGAATGCCTCTCCAGAAACCAGAATGCCCTTGGCTATTTTTTCTGCTCTGATTGGTTTTATTTTTAATACAAGACCCAGTAATTCAGAAGCAAGATAGATAGACCGATCTTCTAAGTCTATTGGCCTGTCTTTTTCTTGCCTTAAGACCGCAAGTAAGTCTTTCATCTCAAGAATTGAGCCTACTCCCCTTCCAATAGGCTGGTCTCCTCTTGTGAGGGTGATTACTGTCTGAATTCCAAATATTTTTGCGAGCTGCTCAAATCTTTTTTTCAGTGATTTAGCATCTTGCACTGTAGGAAATTTCGACCCAGGACCATAGGAAATGTCCAATAAAAGTTTGTTCACTCCTGCGGCAAGTTTCTTTGAGAGGATTGAGGCAATTAATTGCCCCCTTGGGTCAAGGGATAACAATCTTTCAACCTGGATTAATTTATCATCTGCAGGAGCAAGTCCAAGCGAGCCGCCCCAGACTAAGCATGAATTAACTTTTTCAACAATCTTCTTTAATCCTTCCATTGGAAATTCAACATCACAGACAGTTTCCATTACATCTGCAGTTCCAGCAGCACTTGTTATTGCTCTGCTAGAGCTATTTGGAACTATGGCATTCAGTCTGAATTTATCAATAGCTGCCCCGATTATTGCTACGACAATGGGCGTTGTTCTGTTTCCTTCTACTCCGCCAGGACTATGTTTGTCAATGATCATCTCTTTGTCTGTAGTCAATTTGTTTCCAGTTTTTATCATGGCTTTTGTAAGGTTTATTGTCTCTTTCAGACTGAGGTCATGGGTATAAACTGCTGAAACAAAATAAGCGATTTCAATTTCTGTAAGTTTATTATTTACTATATCTGAGATTATAGAAAAGATTTCTGTAAAATTAAGTGGCTGTCCATTTAGCTTCTTCTTGATATATTCAACACTAAGTGGTTTCATGCCTGGATTGACATCAACGACCTCTCTCTTTTCAATTCCAAGCTCTTTGATTATTTCCTGAGAGAGCGCAATTTCATCTGTATTAAGGATTGTATTTCCCCCAGTTATGTCAATCGGTGCGAAGATAGTCTTTCTCGCTCCGCCATACTTGCATATCCTTACCCTCTCGCCCACATGCATATTCAGCCATTTAGCAGTATCCTGATGAAGAATTGCGATAGGTCTCCCTGCAATGAGATAGAGCTTCTTTACTTTCAATAACATTTTCTTTCACCTCTTTTTAAAATCATTTATGACACGTTTTTTATATTTTTAATATTATCTCTATCTTATCAAGATTTTCCAGTTCTGTATAATTCAATGAATATCAAAGCGTACTCCAGGATTAAAGGGCCTACAACTATTCCGACAGGGCCCATCAATGTTAATCCGCCAATCATACCCAATAGTACTATGACCGGATTCATTGCCCCCTTCTTGCCAACAATGAATGGTCTTACAATGTTATCTATTGTGCTTACAACTAATGCGCCATAGATCAGCATAAATATCCCATTAAGGGTATTACCCACGGCAATCATCGATAATCCTACTGGAATCCAGATGACCCATGCCCCAAGCAAAGGAAGCATAGCAAAGAAGCACGCAAGAAGAGTAAAGAATAAAGGAGACTGCGCTCCAAAGATATAAAATCCTATTCCCGCAGTAATTCCCTGGATAAGTCCCACAATTACTTGGCCATAAATTGTTGCAAAAGCAATTTCTCTTGATCTTTTGATGAATTTTTCATTTATATCTGAAGAGAAAGGCAGTATTCCTCTTATGTAATTTATTATTCTCTCTCCATCTCTAAGGCCATAAAACGCGACAAAAAAAGTTATGAAGAAATCAATGATAAGTTTTGGAATATCTTTGATTGCATTTTTAGCAGCATTAACATAAGATGTAATAAGGTCTGTTATAGTTACTTGGATTTGTGTTGAAGCCTGTGTTGCTAGTTCCGGAGTTTTTGGAAAAATCCATCCAACTATTTTATGTATTAAGCTCGCGAAATCTAGCTTGCCTATGTTGAGATATAAGTTGAATGCTTCAGTTATTGTTATCTGGATAAGAAAATAAAGGCCAACTGCCATTATAACCACAAAGATTGCACACACAATAGCCGCCGCAGTACTCTTATGCCTGATGATTTTAGTTAATTTTTTGTAGGGCCACTGTAAGAAATAAGCAAGAATTAGCCCCAAAAAGATTGCACTCAAAAATGGTTTAGCAACAAGGAAAGTCAAGACTAATAGTCCGACTAAAATAATCAAGGTTATCACTCTTTTTGATATGATTGTATCAGCCATTTTAGACTTATATTGAATAATTCAAAAAGAGAAATTCTTTTATAAACCTTTCTTGAAGCGCCTCGAAAGGTTTACCTCTTTCCGAGGTTTCTTTTAGAAAGCTCTTATAAACCTTACTAAAAAGAATTTACCTTTTATAACAATAAAACTTAAAAATCATCGATTTATCTTGTTTTCATGATGAGATATACGGGTCCAGGTCACGATGAGTGGAGAGAAAAGCATGAAGCATCAGAACGGCAATCAGAGAGGAAGAAACTCCCTCCTGATTTAACACGATTTAATGAACATACTACTCAGAAAGTATTAGCCTTATTAACCTTGAAACATTGGAGTTTATATCGGGATAGTGGTCTGTCTAAAGAAGAAATTATTTCAGCAGGTCCAATAAAAGGTTCTCAAGAAATAGCTAGGGGTCAAGGACATTATCTCTTGCCTTGTTTTGATCCAAATTTTTATTTAGATTGGGACAGAAACCCCGAGAAGGTTTTGGGTTGTCTTGAAAAAATGTTGACTGAATGGCAACAAAAAACCCCGACTATACCTGCTTTAGACGGGCCTTTACGTAGTGCGCCAACTGCAAGGAGAGTCCTGCTTCCCTTACTGTATTTAAGGCCTAACTCGGGTTCTGTTGTAGTAAGCGGAAAAAATCTTTTAGGGATTGGATCTAATAGAGAGGAAACAATTTTCTATAAAGATCTCTTTAATGGATTACTTCTGTTTGTAGATGTGCATGCTTCAAGGGTATACCAACAATTAGCCCCCATTCCAGAAAAACCAAGATCAGAAACTTCAAGACCTTATCACTATCGTCCGCAAGATCGTGGTGGGCATGGCGGGCCTGGTTGTACTGTAATTGAATAAAACTTTAAATATAAAAACAAACTGGATTTATCATGAGAAAAGCAGTTGTTGCAGGCCAGTTTTATCAAAAAGAGAAAGATGAACTTCTTGAGCAGATAGAATCCTGTTTCAAACATAAATTAGGAAAGAAATTATCAAAAACAAAAGCAAAATCTAAATCGAATTCCAAATCAAATTTTATTGGATTAATTTCTCCTCATGCAGGCTATGTTTATTCTGGCCCATGTGCCACTCATGGCTTTGCTTTCATATCAAAGACAAATTTGCCTGAAACTATTATCCTGCTTGGTCCAAATCATACAGGAAATGCACAAGCAGAATTTTCTCTCTCACTAGAATCTTTTGAGACCCCCCTTGGCATAATCAAAAATAATGAAGAGCTTGGAAAAGAACTCATTAAAATAAGCAATGGCCTTATTCAACACGATGAAACTGCCCATAAATCTGAACATAGCCTCGAAGTTCAGCTTCCTTTTTTGCAATATATTTATCAAAGAGCTAAGAAAGAACTCAAGATAATTCCCCTAATTATCTCAACTCAAGACTATGACAAATGCATTAAAGTTGCATCCCTACTGTCAAGTATCATAAAAAAAGATAGCTGCATTGGCATCATTGCCTCAAGTGACTTTACGCACTATGGCCCGGGTTATGGATTCATGCCCTTTTCATATAACAAAGAGACAAAGAAGAACTTGTATGATTTAGATAAGAAAGCAATTACCGAAGTCCTTAATCTGAATCCCGAAGCATTCTTCCAGAAAGCCATAAAAACAACAATCTGCGGCTTCGCTCCAATTGTTGTTCTGACAGAACTTTCCAGAATCTTGAAAAAACAAGCAAAACTACTGAAATACTATACCTCGGGAGACATTTCCAATGATTACAGCAGTGCAGTCGGCTACGGGAGTATCGCTTTCTCATAGGTTTTGCACAACTTTTTTAAGTCCTCTTATCCTGTTCTTTCATGACAAATCTCAAGTGCCCAATAATAACTGTAGCAGGTCATGTTGACCATGGCAAGACAACTATCCTAGATTCTATCAGAGGAACATGTGTTGCTTCAAAAGAAGCAGGCCTAATAACCCAAAAAATATCCTTTACTTCTGTTCCATCATCTATTCTAAGAGAAAGATGTTCAAAAGTTCTTGAAAAATATAAGATTAAACTAGAGATTCCCGGTTTTCTTTTTATTGATACTCCTGGACATGCTGCCTTTACAAATTTAAGAAAAATTGGCGGAAGCTTGGCAGATATCGCTATTCTGGTAATTGATATTAATGAAGGATTAATGGAGCAGACTAAAGAAACAATAGAGATTCTTAAGTCAAGTAAAGTTCCTTTCATTGTTGCCCTGAATAAGATTGATGCCATAAATGGCTGGCGTCAAGTCTCTCCGGATCTTGTCGAAGACCTAGATAAGCAGCCAGACTATGTAAAAAGAGAATTTGACAAAAAACTCTACAGAATTGTTGCTGCCCTGACAAATTATGGTTTTGATTCTGACTTATTTTTTAGGATTTCAAAATTCGAGAAACAACTTGCTCTAGTTCCCTGTTCTGCTAAAACAAGGGAAGGACTTCCTGAGCTTTTATCCATGTTAGCCGGCTTATCCCAAAGGTTCTTGATGGACAAGCTTGAACTAGGAAAAGAAACAAAAGGAACAATACTCGAAATAAAAAAAGAAAAAATAACTTATTGTGAAGCAATTATTTATGATGGGATACTAAAGAAAACAGACACTTTGATTATAGCAACTCTTGATAGTGCAATAGACACAAAAATTCGAGCTTTATTCAAAGCCCAACCTCTTGGAAAAGGTTATGAAACTGCAGATGAAGTTTCAGCAGCAGCCGGAATAAGAATGCAATTTCCTTCTGAAGCAACTCAAGCCCTAGTCCCCGGAATGCCTTTTGTTGTTGTGAATTCAAAGAATAAAAAAGATATTGAAGAAGCAAAGCAAAAAATTCAGAGAGAAGTCTCAGCATCAATAGAGACTGATAAAGAGGGCATAATTGCTAAGGCAGATTCCTTAGGATCACTAGAAGCACTTCTATTGTTATTGAGAAAAGCGAGATTTAATGTATCTAGGGCTTCAATAGGAGATATTATGCAGTCTGATGTTTCTCTTGCTAAATCATTCAACGATATGAATCAAGTCATTGTTGGTTTTAACGTAAAATCCGAGCCTGAAAATGAACAAGCGCAGAGTCAGGGAATAAAAATAATTACCAATGAGGTTATCTATCATATTATTGAACAGCTAGATGCATGGTCTAAAGCAAAGGCTCTTGAAATAGAAAGAAAAAAACTTCAAGGCCTTACTTGGCCCGTTAAGATAAAAATTCTGAGAAATTCATGTTTTAGGCAGAGCAAGCCCGCAATATTTGGAATCAGAATTGAAGCAGGAATTCTGAAACCAGGAATAACTCTAATGGACAAAGAGGGGAATAATGTAGATAAGGTCAAAGGTATACAATCCGAAGGAAAAAATGTTGACCAAGCCCAAGTAGGCCAGGAAATTGCAATGTCCTTGCCAAACATAACCTTCGGAAGACAGATTCAAGAAGATGACTATCTTTATGCTTCTTTGAATGCAGAAGAATTCCTTAAACTAAAAGAAAACAAGAAATATCTTAATCAAGACGAAATTTCTTTGTTGCAAGAAATAGCTGAGATTAAGAGAAAAACGAAACCAACTTGGGGAATCTAATTATCTTTAATTCTGGTGGTTACATGGTTGAGCAGGTACATAAATCATAAACTCGCGACCATATCTTGTTAATCTTTTCATTGCATCATCTACACACTCTCGTAAATATGAAGTATCTGGTTGAACTGTTCTATTATGCCCATACCCTCTTTTATTGTCGGGCATATTGTGAGTCCCCCGGTATTGTCTTATTGCATTCTCAATATCTCTCCTTAGGTCTTTTCCAGAAGGTCTAAAGATAATGGCCGCTTCATCTCTCTTTTGTTGTATCAGTTTAGGTGTAGCTGCACAACCTCCAATAATTCCAGTAGCTAAAACAGAAACAAGCAAAGCAAGTCCAACAATTAGGTTTCTTCCCATTATATTTATCTTCTTTTAAAGTTTAAAAAGATTATTGTAATAGAATGGAATGAGCCTGCTGGGATTTGAACCCAGGACCTACGGCTTTCTTTAGAACATACCAACTCAGGATGAGTTGTGGTCTTATAAGACCGTTGCTCTAAAACCAGGCTGAGCTACAGGCTCACATCCATAAATTAATCAGCTATTGTTGTTTTATAAAGTTTTTGAGAGACTAAATAAAGAATTAGAATATTGTCTTCTGCCTGAATGTTCTCTTAACGAACTCATTCGCTTTTTTCAAGACTTCCTTTGTGTTGTTCTGAGACAGGAGTTCCCAAGCCTCAAGATAGGGAGCCCATCTATACGCATCATGTTCTGATGAAAGTCTGATCTCTGACTTGTTTGTTTGTGCAAGCACAAAAGAGACTTCTTTCTTAACAAGCTCTTGACTCTGATTTCTGAAGAAATATGAGATCTTATCGTGAAATTCTGGCAGGAATTTTATATCCTTGGCAAGCAATCCGGTCTCTTCTCCAAGTTCTCTTACAGCAGTCTGCATCTCTGTCTCGCTTTTATCAACAATGCCCTTTGGGAATTCCCAAGCTTCTTTGAAGTTAGCATTTGCTTTTCTATAAAGGATCAAGAATCTTATATCTGTCTCTCTCTTAATTAGGACTATCCCAACTGATTTTTCTGTTAACATTTTTACCTTCTTTTTTATAAGATTTTTAAGGCGCTTGCTTTTTTAATCTTTTCTATACTTTTGTATATGATTTATATTTGAATGTTATTGTGAAAGAAAAAAATATTATGCGCCTCAATTTACTTTAATGCGCTTTGGCTTCTCTAAAAATGTGCGATATACCACATACCCCTGGAAAGAACTATTTCATCGCCCTCTGTTTCAAGATTCCAAGGTTAAGATCAAAATTCTTTTCAACAAAATAATTAGCATCAGCAAGAAGTTTTTTGACGCCCCTTACTCTTACAATTGCAAGTGCTTTCTCAAAAGTGCACCACTTGAAATCCTCGTGTTCGTGACTTATCCTGACATTCCACTGCCATGTTTGGGCCAATAAAAAAACAGCTTCTTTTCGTATCATCTGATTTTTATCATGGGGGTCTCGGAAATACATCTTTGCAACTTCTCTGAAACCTGGAATAAATTGCAAGTCTCCCAAGCCAACTTCTTCAAAAGCCTCTCTAAAAGAAGTCATCTCTTCTGTTTCTCCAGGCTCAACAATTCCCTTAACAAAGCCCCAGTATGTTGGATACTTAACTAGAAGAAAATGGGGCCTTCCCTCATGGACATGAAAAATAATTGGTCCACAGCTCAGCTGATACTTTGCTTTGGGTTTTGGGATATGTTTAGAGATATTCATGGATTCAGGACGTATCTTAAATTAAAAATGTTTCTGTTCTAAACAAAGCGCATTAATGAAACTAAAGCGCACATAAACCTTGATAAATCTTTTAATTAGAATATAACCCTTCTATCTTTATTTCTCAAGCACTGCCTGCGCTGCAGAAAGAATTGCGATAGGAACCCTAAAAGGAGAGCAAGAAACATTTGATAATCCTATTTTATAACAGAATTTGACACTTGCAGGATCTCCGCCATGCTCTCCGCAGATTCCAATGTCCATATCTTTTTTAACAGATCTTGCTTTTTCAACGCATATCTGCATAATCTTTCCAACACCTTCTTGATCAATTGTCTGGAATGGGTCTTTCTTGAAGATATCTTTTGCGAGGTAGGACGGAATGAATCTTCCAGAGTCATCTCTTGAGAACCCTAGGGTGGTTTGGGTGAGGTCATTCGTTCCGAAGCTCATGAACTCCGCTTCTTTTGCAAGATCGTCTGCAATAATTGCGGCTCTTGGGAATTCAATCATAGTTCCTATTTTATAATCTATCTTGCTATCGGCGCCTGTTTCTTTTGCAACTCTTTTTACGATTTCTTTTATTGTTTTGAATTCTTTAAGATGGATTATATTTGGGATTTCTATTTCAGGAAGAGCTTCGATTCCTTTCTTTTTTGCGTTTAAAGCAGCTTCGAAAATTGCTCTTGCTTGCATCTCAGATATTTCAGGATATACTATTCCAAGTCTACATCCTCTGAATCCAAGCATGGGATTGAATTCATGCAATTCAGTGATTTTTGTCTTGATTTTTTGAACAGAAATTCCAGATATTTTTGCGAGTTCATTGATTTCTTTATCTTCTTTTGGCAAGAATTCATGAAGCGGAGGATCCAAGAACCTTATAATTACGGGCAACCCGTTCATTGCTTCAAATATTCCCTCAAAATCCTCTCTTTGATAAGGTAGGAGCTTGTTCAGAGCTTTTTTTCTGCTCTCTTCGGTATCAGCTAGAATCATCTCTCTCATAGCATTTATTCTATCTCCTTCAAAAAACATATGCTCGGTTCTGCATAATCCAATACCTTCAGCGCCAAAATCTCTTGCGATTTTAGCATCTTTTCCATTATCTGCATTTGCTCGGACCCCCATTTTTTTTATTTCTTGGGCCCATTTCATTAATTCTGCAAACTCTCCAGTAAGTTCAGGGTTTATAACCGATAATGTTCCTGGGTAAAACTCCCCTGTTGTTCCATCCAAAGTTAGATAATCTCCTTCATTAAGAACTAAGTCTTTAATATGGGCTTTCTTATTTTTTTCATCTACTTCAAGTTCAGAGCATCCAACAATACAGCATTTTCCCATACCTCTTGCAACAACTGCTGCATGAGAGGTCATTCCTCCACGGCATGTTAAAATACCTTTGGCTATATGCATTCCTTCGATATCTTCCGGGCTTGTTTCAAGCCGGACAAGGATGACTTTTTCATTCCGGTCATTCCAGATAACCGCATCTTCGCTGTTAAAAATTATTCTTCCGACAGCAGCTCCCGGACTTGCTGGCAATCCTCTTGAGATGGGCTGATTTTTTTCTTTAGCAACAGGGTCAATTCTTTTATGCAGTAATTGATTCAATTGTGCAGGATCAACTCTCTTGATTGCGTCTTCTTTTGAGATTAATTTATCTTTGAACATATCCACTGCTATTTTGACAGCAGCTGCCCCGGTTCTTTTTCCATTTCTTGTCTGCAAGATATATAACTTCCCCTCTTGAATTGTGAACTCAAGGTCTTGCATATCTTTATAGTGTTTCTCAAGTTTATCTCTTATTTTAACAAGTTCATCATATATTTTTGGATTGTCTTTTTTCAGGACAGAGAGTGGATTTGGTGTTCTTATACCTGCCACAACATCCTCGCCCTGAGCATTCATCAGATACTCTCCATAGAATTCATTCTCTCCAGTACTTGGATTTCTTGTGAAGGCAACACCTGTTCCTGAACTCGAACCAAGATTTCCGAATACCATTGCTTGAACAGTTACGGCTGTTCCAAGCAAATCCCTAAGGTCATTAAGCTCCCTATATTTCACTGCTCTTGCACCGTTCCATGATAGAAAGACAGCATCAATAGACATCTGTAGCTGTTCTCTTGGATCATTTGGAAATTCTTTTCCAGTTGATTTTTTTACAAGCCCCTTATAGTCATTGATTATGGTCTTCAAGTCTTCGGCATTTAGGTCCATATCTAACTCAATCCCCCTTGTGTCCTTTCTATTTTCAAGGATATCCTCAAATTTTCTTATATCTATTCCCAGAACAACATCTCCGAACATCTGTATAAATCGTCTATACGAATCAAGCACAAATCTTTCGTTTCCGGTTTTTTTGATTAATCCGGAGATTGTTTCATCATTTAATCCTAAGTTAAGGATGGTCTCCATCATGCCGGGCATTGAAGCAACTGCCCCCGATCTCACTGAGAGAAGAAGAGGATTTTCTCTGTCTCCAAATTTCTTTCCCATCTTCTGCTCAAGCTTCTTCAAAGAATCATCGACCTGTTTCTTAAGCTCTTCAGGATATTTTTTATTATTTTTCAAAAAATAATCACAGACCTCTACAGAGATGGTAAATCCCGCAGGTACAGGCAAGCCAATTTTAGTCATCTCTGCTAAGTTAGCGCCCTTGCCTCCAAGGATTTTCTTCATCTCAATGCTGCCTTCATCGAAAGAATATACATATTTTGCCATTTTTTAATACAAAGTAGAAATAAAAAATATGTTTATAAAGATATGCTTAAGAATAATTATGTGATTGACTTTCATAGAATTTAAATATTCAACACCTATAACCAGAACATGTGTGGGATAATAGGCTATATCGGAAATAAAGAGGCTGTTCCTATCCTACTTGATGGTCTAAAGAGACTTGAGTACAGGGGATATGACTCTGCAGGAATATGTGTTGTAGACAAGTCTCTGGACCCTAAGGGTGTATCCTGCGTAAAAAGAAAAGGAAAGATTACAGAACTCGAAAATGCTCCAGAACTTAAGAATCTTAAAGGAACTCTGGGCATAGCACACACAAGATGGGCGACTCACGGAGAGCCGAATGAAATAAATGCTCATCCACATTTTGACTGCAAAGGAGATATTTCTATAGTTCATAATGGCATCATAGAGAACTTCAGGTCTCTAAAAGAAGTTCTTATCAAGGAGGGCCATAATATAAAATCAGATACAGATTCAGAAATAATTGCCCATATGATTGAACACTTCTATAAGGGCGATATTGAGCAAGCAACTCTGAAGGCCCTTAGATATCTTGAAGGAGCTTTTGGCTTAGCCATTATCCATAAATCAGAAAACAAAATAATCGCCGCAAGAAAAGGTTCCCCCCTTGTTATCGGCCTTGGAAATGAGGAGATGTTCATAGCTTCTGATGTCTCTGCAATTCTCGATCATACAAAGAAAGTGATATACCTAAATGATGGGGAAATTGCCAGTATAACGCGGAATAATTACACCATAAAAAAACTAGATGGCGCACAAGTTTCTAGTCAAGTTCATGAAATAAACTGGAACTTGGAGGAGATTGAAAAACAAGGTTTTAAACACTTCATGTTAAAAGAGATTTTTGAACAGCCAAGGTCAATTGAAAATACTCTACGAGGAAGAATAAAAAACAATCAGATAAAAATAATTCTTGACACAGAACCAGAAAAGATAACCCGGATAATTATAACTGCTTGCGGAACAAGCTGGCACTCTGCACTCATTGGAAAGCACATCTTCGAAAAGTTGCTTGAGATTCCAGTTGAGGTTGATTATGCTTCTGAACTCAGATATAGAAATCCGATTTTGCACGAACAAGATCTATTGATTGCCATCTCTCAATCAGGTGAGACCGCAGATACTCTTGCAGCTTTGAGAGAAGCAAAAGCAAAAGGCTCGAATGTTCTTGGAATAGTGAATGTTGTGGGTTCAACAATTGCAAGAGAATCAGGAACAGGCATATATCTTCATGCAGGCCCTGAAATCGGAGTTGCATCCACAAAGGCCTTTACCTGTCAGATAACTTCCTTATTGATTCTTGCATTATATTTTAGGCAGAAAAGAGGACTTCCTCTTGATGAAGCACTTCTATCTGAACTCTCCGAAATTCCCGGAAAAATTGACCAAGTTCTCCATGAATCTGAGAGAGTTCTTGAAATTGCAAAGAGATTTAATCAGGCAAAGAACTTTTTGTATTTAGGCAGAGGAATAAACTTTCCAGTTGCTCTTGAAGGAGCCCTCAAGCTCAAGGAAATTTCTTATATTCACGCAGAAGGATATCCTGCAGCAGAGATGAAGCATGGGCCAATAGCCTTAATAGATGAAAACATGCCCGTAGTCTTCCTTGCTCCACACGATAATACCTACGATAAGATTCTAAGCAATATGGAAGAAGTTAGAGCAAGAGGAGGCAAGATAATTGCCATAATAAACGAACAAGATAGTAAGATCTCTGCACTCACAGAAAATATAATCCAAGTTCCAAAAGTTTCGGATATACTCTCTCCTTTAATTAATGTCATTCCCCTGCAACTTCTAGCCTATTACATTGCAGATCTTAAAGGCCTAAATGTAGACCAGCCAAGGAACTTGGCTAAGAGTGTGACTGTAGAGTAAAAAAATATGATGATAATAGGACGTAAACATGAAAACTTTCTCTGCACGAATGTGCCGAGTTTTCGATAATTTTCACCTTAGAAAGAAAAACTTTCAAACGTAAATTAGTCCTAAAATCTAATAGTATTAAGGTCGTCGGATATATAAACCTTTCGTTTTGTAATTACTGGGCCGTATAGACAAGAATAGGATACGTCTTAATCTGTTTTATCTTTGGCTTATCCTTTTATTCTATACATATCAAAGAAGATAAAATCATCTCTCTCTGAGACACACCACTCAAGAACCACATTATACTCTGGAACTTTTCTTGCCATCCTAAGAAGATGGGATAATTCTGCATTACTTAGGGTAGAAGCATCACCATGGATCCTCTCTAGCAGGGGATGGACTTCTGGATGATCAATATCTCGGAGAAAACTATAGTGTGCATCTAGTTTTCCATCAGTTCCTATCAAAGAATACATTCCTTTGACAACTTCAATAACTATTTTATCTTTCAGAATCATTATATTGCCTGATCTTTTCATACCATGACCTGGCAGAACCATAAACTTCATCTCATCGCCGTATTTTTCCCTTAATTCTGTAATTCTTTTGCATATCTCCTCTTTAGGTACATGGATAAAGGTTGGAAGGGCGAACTTCCTGTCCCCTTCAACATCTGTCCTCAAGACCCAGCCCTTATAGTTAAGATGTTCATTATTCCATTTTATGTCTTCAGGGCTTTTTACAATTTCAAAGTCTCTGATTGGAAAGCCCCACTCTCTCAATTTCAGTAATCCATCAATTTTCTTTCCCATTTTATGTTATTTATGTGAATCTTTCATTTAGGCCTTTGTCTTTCCAATCTCGGTCCATGTTGTTCTCTATCTTCGTCTTGATTACATAATCCAAAGAGAAGTCGAAATCAACAGACATCTGATTGAACGCCTTGATAAGGCAGACCATATCGCTCTGAAAAAGGGGGATTTTATTCTTTCTGTAATTCTCCCAGGCATGAGATAGTATCTTATGTAGCAAGGCAATTTTTCCTTCTGGACTTGCTCGGGATATTGAGTCTGACTCGTCTGGTCCTTCCATGAGAATGTTGATCTTGAATATGCCTGCGAGATGAAGTGTTCTTTGTAGAGCGTCCCCGATTTCTTCATAAAATCCATGTTTTCCTTCCAGGTTATTATTCAAATAAGCCTCATAAGCCTCAGAAATTTCAGAATGGATGAGGGCAATCTTTTCTGATACGATTATATCCTCCTTTTTTGTGCCAAACCCCTTTCTAGAAGCCTGTTCCATAACAATTTTCATTAAGTGTTCAGAGTCCATTTGTTCCTCTAAATTCCCACATACCATAGATTTATAAAACTTTTTTCTCTTGATTGTTTATTTTATAGTGGTATAGATAGCAAGCATAGATTTATAAATCTAATTTTATTGGATTTGTCATGAGAATAAAATTAAAGAAAGGTTATCAAAAAGAGTTAATTTTATTAGCAAAAGAAGAGAATAATCTTACCTGGGATGCCCTGTCTAAAAAGATAGGAGTAAGTGAGCAATACCTGAGAAATGAGCTAAAAAAAGAAAAAACAACCATCTCAAAAGAAGTATATGGAAGATTAGGGAAATTAACAAAAGAAGATTTTGATAAGTTCATAGAAGAAACTCTGCAAGATGACTGGGGTAGATCAAAAGGGGGGAAAAATCAAAGAAACGCCAAATTGCTTGTTAATGATCCTTCAATAGAACTTGCAGAAATGGTAGGGATTATCTTAGGCGACGGTAATCTATGGGAAAAAGAAGGAGGTTATTATTATGTCCGAATTTGTGGGGATAGCATAAAAGACAAAGATTATTTGATAAATTATGTCTGTCCATTATTCAAAAAACTCTTCGGCATTAATCCAAATATAATCAAGCATAAGACACACAATGAACTGTTTTTATCAAAAGGAAATAAAGACATTATCTTTACTCTAAAAAGATTTGGGTTAAAAACAGGTGATAAAATAAAGAATGATGTGGGCATTCCAGACTGGGTATTTGATTCGGGGGATTATCTAAAAGCATGCATAAGGGGGTTAATAGATACTGATGGGTCTGTTTGTCCAATAACAGGTAGGGATTATTCCTATATCTGGTTTTCAAGCAATATTCCTCAATTAAGAAACGATTTTAGCAAAGCGATGGTTCTTCTGGGCATTCAAATTTCAAAGTGGAATTATAAAAAAGGGCATGCTCCAGAGGTATATATTGGCAGTAAAAAGGCAATAGAAAGGTTTTTTAAGGAAGTTGGATTTTCAAATTTGAAACATCTTAGGAAGTTTCATGCTCCCGTAGTGTAGAGGCCAATCTTCTTAAAAAAATTTTAAGAGGGGCTAGGCATAGTGCCCTTTCACGGCTCAGACCCGAGTTCGAATCTCGGCGGGAGCATCTCTTTTTTTATCTTTGTGTAACAAAAAATGTTCTAATTAGGTCCGTGATATAAACTTAAACCCAAACCTTTAAATATTGAATAATATAAATAATATAAATAATACTATAAAAGAGGGAGAATGGCAAAGAAAGTTTTAAGTGTAACAATAGACGAAAAGATTCTTGAAATTTGGAAAGAATACGCCGAAGAAGAGTGTATTAATTCCTCTCAACTAATCGAGAAATTACTAAAAGAGCATCTAAAAAAGAGGGGAAAAAATGTTAAATAAAAAATATTGGTTAATTATCGTCTTTTTTATATCCCTCCTCCTTGTAACTAGGCTAACATCCGCAGACATAGTGGATGTTTGCAAGACATTATCCTCTCCTGGACAGTACGAATTAAATCAGCCCCTCTCTTCAGCAACAACTTGTTTGACTATTACCTCAAGCAACCTGGTGTTAGACTGCAAAGGAAATACTATCTTTTACAACACTGGTGGGGGAGCAACTAACTATGGTATTAATGTAATATACCTACTTGTTCCATTAACAAACATTACTCTGGCAAATTGCATAATCCAAGACACCACGGTAGCCGGAACTCCCTCTGCGGGAATACAGTTTACGAGAGTTTCAGATTCTTATATTGTTAATAATTCTATTCAGACAAATGGGACCACCCTAAATCATGGAATTCTTTTTACAACAGGATGCAAAAGAAATAGAATAGAAAATAATACCATAAACACATTGGGAAGCGGGGTTACAAATGTGGGAATTTATTTTACTACCGAATCATCAAATAATAATATAACTGGAAATACAATTAGCGGGGTAGGAACGACAACGAGTTATGCAATTTATATGTTGGTTGATTCAAATGATAACTTAGTTCAAAATAATAGTTTATCTACAATATCTACCGTTGGTTCAGGTAATGCTGACTCTCACGTGGTTGTAATTTCTTCAAGTAATAGAAATAATATAACCGGAAACTATAT
This sequence comes from Candidatus Woesearchaeota archaeon, assembly GCA_964481435.1. Taxonomy (GTDB): domain Archaea; phylum Nanobdellota; class Nanobdellia; order Pacearchaeales; family UBA284; genus JAPLYB01. The sequence goes on along the minus strand of CAYZTH010000016.1, from coordinate 2,126 downwards.
CTACAGCCAAGGATATCAAAGAAGTTATACGGTTTATTTAACCACAAATGCAAATGGGAATGTAATCGAATATAACAATATTGTAACAAGCATTACTGCAGCCACCGCTTATGGGGTTTATATCTTATATTCTCCCAACAACATTGTTCAAGGGAATACTATCACTCCCAATGGAACAGGCACGTTACATGGAGTATATGCAACTAATGCACCTTACGCCACTATCCAAGATAATGTAGTTAATATTAATAACACCGCAGCTTCTACTCTTAGCGGTGTTACTATCTCTTCTTCTTCTCCCTATACTACTATTCAAAATAACACCCTCTTGATTTCAGGAAATGGGACAATAAATGGGGTATCAATAGTTTCAAGTGGTTCTAGTGTTATTCAAGAGAATAATATCTCCATTGTCGGCGTAGGTTCAACTATCAATGGAATTATTAGTACTGATTCTCCTGACAGTTTCATCGAAAAGAACAATATTTCTATTAATGCAGCAGGCACTTTAAATGGTATCTCTGCTACAACCTCTTATTTATTGGATATTCAAAATAATAATATTCTTGTAAATGGAACAACAGCTTTAAATGGAATTTTAGGGACTACTTCGCGTTCAATTTCAATAGAAAGTAACGCAATCAATGTTTCAGGAACAGGAGCAACAAACTACGGGGTTTATCTATTATCCTCCTCTTCTGGAAGTGTAAAGAACAATAATATCTCTGCTTCAGCATCCACGCCCGCATATGGGATTTATTTATACCGTAATTCGATGTCTGCTTTAATCGAAGGAAATAGAGTCTCTTCCTATGGCACTGGAAATGCAAACCCCGGGATTTATCTTTCAACAGGTTCAAACCAGAACATAGTACGAAGTAATGTAATTAATACCACCGGATTAGGCACAACAAATTATGGGATTTACATAGTAACGTGTGACAAAAATCTATTAGAATTAAACAATATTTCTACAAGGGGGACTACTGCAAATCACGGAGTCTATATTGTGACCCAAGCAGAAAATAATACTGTAAAAGATAACATAATTAATACATACGGAACCTCTGGGAGCTATGGCGTATATGTTAACAGTGCAAATAAGAATAAAATAATCGGAAATAATATTCGCACTAATAGTTCGGTGCAAACGCCAGCAACATCCACAACAAATTATGGAATTTCAGTTGGAGCAAGCTCATATTTCTCAGAAGTTTATAATAATACTGTTTATACTGGCGGGGGAGCAAATAATTATGGGGTCTATATATTAACTAACTCGAGATGGGGGGCATTTAGCGGGAATAATATATATTCTAATGGGACCGGTGCAACAAACTATGGGTTATTTATCTCTGAAAGCCATTATAATACTTTTGAGAATAATTTGATATCCTCTTCTGGTTCTGCTACAGACCATGGAGTTTATCTTTATTCAAGTTCAAGGGGGAATATCTTAAGAAATAATACTATATCTGCTTCAGGAAGTACCGATTCTCATGCATTTGCCTTTTTGAATGTTAGTGCCGGAGGATATCCTGAAAGTAATATTATTCAAAATAATAATATTTTGAGTGCTTCAGGAAATGATTTAAATTTTGGAATAGCGAGCATAAATGGAACATGGTTAATTGACCAGCAAGCAGGGAAATATTCATTTACAGGAACTGCAGGAAGTTTGATTATAGAAAATTCTAGTGCGGGAAAAATAAGTTTTGCTGCAGGATTGTTATCCGGAACAACGCAAACAGATTTTAGTAATAGAATATATGTTAAAGATAATTTAGCATACTTTAATGAAAGCGTTTCTGGTTTGAATAAATCAGCAGAAATAACTCTTTATAACATTTCAACAACTTCCACTGAATTGCAGATATACCGAAATGGGGATCTTTGCAATGGTCTCTGTAACAATCTTACTTCCATGCAAGCAGGCAGTGTCACATTTAATGTAACGCGCGGGGGAAATTATTCCATCTACCCAATCTCAAGTTTGCCCGTAATAACTTTAAATGAACCAGGGGCAACCTACGCTACTTCTCAGCAAGATCTGAATTTTAATTTTACTGCAAAAGATGATTCTATAGGGAATTTAAATTGTAGCATCTATATCAATTCCATTTTAA
>CAYZTH010000015.1:0-21861 GCA_964481435.1 Candidatus Woesearchaeota archaeon | reverse complement strand
CATAAAATAAAAAAAGGTTCCTAGTAAATCACAAAACCCGACTAGTTTCGGTGGGGGATGATTGCTTCTTGTCCAGTTTGAGGAAATAGAAAAGATTTATGTGATAAAAGTAAGACATAAATCTTTTTATATGGTTCAAACCACTTTTAAGAATGGAAGATATAGTGCTGTATAATATCCTGGTTTATGTGACAAGTTTCTTCGGTCTATTCACCACTATCTTCTTTTTCTATACACTTTGGGAGTACAAACACAGGATAAAAGATCCGGTGGTGGATTTGAATAAGAAGGAAGATACTCCTTTTGTCTCTATTGTAATGCCTGCATTTAATGAAGGAAAGAATATTAAGAAGACTGTCGAATCTGTACAGAATCTTGATTACCCTGCCGATAGGATGGAGATTGTTCTTGTTGATGATGGTAGCACAGATGATACTTTTGAGGTCATAAAAAAGATGGCCCTAAAGGACCCGAGGATAAAGGGATTCACAAAGCCAAATGGCGGCACTGCAGATGCTAAGAATTTTGGAATAAAAAACTCCAGAGGGGATTTCGTTATTTCTTTGGATTCTGATTCCTATGTTGCACCCGATGCCCTAAAGCATATGATCGGATATATGAGGGATAAAAGGGTCATGGCTGTAACGCCTTCAATGTCTGTCTATAAACCAAAGGGATTTTTGCAGAATTTGCAGTATGTTGAGTATACCCTAGGAATATACCTGAGGAAGGTCTTTGGCTTGTTAAATTGCATCCATGTGACTCCTGGGCCCTTTTCTGTCTATAGAAAGAGTTTCTTCGAGAAATATGGCTATTTTGAAACAGGAAATCTTACTGAAGATATTGAAATAGCCCTTAGAATCCAGAAGAAGGGGTATAAGATAGAAAATTCCATTCATGCAGGAGTCTATACTGTTGCGCCGAATAATTTTAAAGCACTGATGAATCAGAGAATGAGATGGTACTATGGGTTTGTCCAGAATGTCTTGAGAAATAAGGATCTTTTCAAGCCAAAGTATGGTTATCTCGCTTTGATAATGTTGCCAGCAGCTTTTATCTCTGTAGCCTTAACAATACTGATTTTCTTTTATTTCATATACCAAAATATTCACTTTTTAATTGATAAGATAATCTATGTAATCGTGACTAAGACAGACCTCTTTACGGTTGAATTAAAGACAATTAAGATGCAGTACATTACTGATGTGTTAACTAACTTTATAACAAATCCCTTTTTATTGCTGGCAGTAGTCGCTCTTGTATTGACTGTTATCTCCATAATGTTCGCTAAGAGGGGAGTTAGAGACAAGTATCATATGTTTTGGCCGTTCATTTTATTTGCTTTAACTTATTGGTTCTTTTACGCTTTTTGGTGGCTTGCTCCGTTTATATGGAAAGGACTAGGGGGAAAGATAAGATGGGGAAAGAAATGGTACTAGGAGATATAAAATGAAAATCAGTTTTTTTGAAGAATTTCCGGGAAAAGATATTGAAAAGGCCAAATTGATTGATTTTCCATCTACACTGTACATTGCTGCAAAATCTTTGATTGAATTCAAGTATTTTAGAGATAAATTAAAGAGGATAAATCCTAAGATTGAGGCAGCATACTGGCCGATTCTTCAGAGATCTTACTGGGTATCTCCTTTTTCATATAGCTATGAATTAAGTGATATGGAATATGACCTAAGTAATGATTTTGATTATAAGTTAAAGGTCTTGATCGACCTTGAGTTTCCATTCTTGCGTCCATTCTTATTTTTCAGAAATCTTTTTTCTGTTTTTAATAATAAAAAGAGAATTAAGGGAATGTTCAAAAATTGCGAGAGAATGAACCTGGATATTGTGACAGCAGAGTACCCTGCCTATAATCGATTTCTGAAAAAGGTTTTAGAATTTTTCGGAGTTTCGTATTCTTTAGACAAGTATGAACATAGGAAGGGGTTGATGTTCTATACCAGCATAATTAAAAATAATTCTTTAAAGAGCAAGATATCAAGATTCATTGTTTCGGAGAATAAAAAATATCCTGGGAGGATAGTCGTTGGTCTTGGAACAATAGCCGTGGGGGTTTTAGGTAACGAGCCAGTTTTGAGACCAAAAGAACTTGATAGGGACTTGAAATTTTTGAAGGAAGCAGGAATTAAAGAAGTAGTAATCTTCAGATTGGGCGGATTGAACAGCCAGTATATGGACATAATTGAGAAGTATCTTTAATGAAGCATAATTGGCAAAAACAAGTAAACTAATGTAATAAAAGATAAAAATCCTTAAAAAGCACCAAATGATTGTTTAAGATGGCAGAGTATAAAGAAAGAAAAATAAATGTTTTGAAGTTTGTTTCAGTGTTAGCTATAACTCTCTTGATTTTTATTGCAGGGATATTGTTTGGACAGTTTTTGACAAATTTAAAGAGCGATTCTATTAAAGCAATAGACCAAGAGCTGATCTTTGAGTTGCAAGATATTCAGGTCCAGGTAGATGCTGCAAAAGACTTTCCCTGTGGGAATTCTGGGCTATTTACTCTTGGAAGCCGGATAGATGATCTTGGAACCAAAATAATCAATCTTGAAAATCAACTTGGAAAAAATAATGGGAAGATAATTGCCTTGAAAAGGCCCTATAGCTTGCTTATGATTCAGCACTACCTTTTAATAAAGAACAGAATTGAAAGATGCGGAGAGAATTATACTCTTGTATTGTTCTTCTACTCTAATAAGCCAGGGAATATAGGCGCAAGCGAGAGGCAGGGTTATGTTTTAGGATATCTTGCTAATAAGTATGGGTATGATCGAGTCAAGGTTTATTCCTTAGACGGAGACCTAGATGTTGGTTCAATCGACGTTTTAGAGGAAAAATATGGGATCCAAGTATATCCGACGACCATAATTAATGATAAGGCTTTTGTAGGGTTTCATGATAGAGATGAATTAGAGGTACTTTTTTCTGGATAAAGTGCTAATTTTTGGGCATAGTAACTTTTAAATATTGTCAAAAATATGAGTTTTTATGGATTTTGAATTTGGATGTGAAGAATGCGGAACAGAAAAAGAACACTTGCTTAATACTATAACAAATAATAAACCTACAAGGCTTTGTTCTAGGTGTGCAATGCTGAACAACTCTATTGTTCTTGAAGAAGAAAGAAGAAAGATCCAGGATAAAATGCTCGAAAAGAGACAGCAGCCAAAAGAATCCGCGCCGTACAAAGAACCGGTTGTAAGCTTGAATGATCTTTGGGCAAGATACAAGACAACCAAAGATGCAAGAGAGGAAAAGAAAAGACAACTTGCTAAAGAACAGAACACGGTCCTTGATGAGAACAAATTTGTGGAAGATCTTGAAAAGCAAAAACTAAAAGAAAAGCAGGACCTACATGGCGCTCTTGAAGGAGATTTCGATGTTGTGGCAGAGCAGCAAGAGATTTTTGAGTTCAATGTAGAGTCTGGAAAGAAAGTAACACTAAAGGATATGTTTAAAAGTGCATTCAAACGTTTAAAGAGGAAAGAAAAGCAAGAAGATATAGGAGAGAAGCAACTTGAATTGGCAGGACAAATAGGGGCGATAGAAGGAGATAACGATGAAAATTAAAATATTAAAGAAAGAAAAAAATGAACTTGAGATAGAGATGGATAATCTTACTCTCGCAGAGGTTATAAGAAATGAATTATGGCAAGACCCAAGTGTTGAAATTAGTGCATGGAAGAGAGAGAATCCCTCAAAAGATCCTATTCTAGTTGTCAAAACCAAAGGTAAGGATGCTATGAAAGTGCTTCTTGACGGCATAGGAAGAATCCAAGATCATAATACTGAAATTCTAAAAGAATTCAAGAAAATTTTTAAGTGATTTGAAAAATGAAAAGATCAAGCCGTCGATGGAAAAAGAAAAGACAGATGCGATGGAAATGGCAACGTAAGAGAATGAGGAGAGAGAAGAGAAAGAGAAAGCAGAAGAGGATGGCGGCAATTTAATTCCTGATTAAAAATTTTCTATTTTTAGAGCAAGCCAAGAATTTATAAATCTTTTTGCAGCCTAGGGGGTAGGATACGATTCTAATAAAAAGATTTATAAAGAAGACCTTTTGTTTAACTTATTGAAAACTTTAAAGGAGGTTCAAATGCCAAAAAAAGACGATAAAACTGATGATAAAGAAGACGAAGAAGATTATGAAGAAGATTATGAGGAAGAAAGTGGAGATAAGGGGGCCAAGGATGACGATGAGGATTATGGCGATGGAGACTGGTGATTTTTGATTTTATTTTTTCTTTTTTTCTTTTTTATGATTCTTTCTCATAATCCTGGTTAATAAGATTTAAAAAACACGCATTATTGATTAAATCATGTATGACTTTAAGGCAAAGGAAGAAGAAGTATTGAAGTTCTGGAGTAATAATTCTACTTATAAAAAGGCAAAGTTGAAGAACAAAAAGGGAAAGAAATTCTATTTCTTACAGGGCCCGCCTTATACGTCTGGAAATTTACATGTAGGAACTGCTTGGAATAATTGTCTTAAAGATATGGTCATGAGGTACAAGAGGATGAGCGGATTTAAGGTCTGGGATAGGGCTGGCTATGATACTCATGGATTGCCTACTGAAAACAGAGTAAGGAAAAAATTCAATCTTAAGTATAAAGAAGATATCCACAAATTTGGGGTTGTCAAGTTTATACAAGAATGTAGAAAGATAGCTGAAGAGGGGGCTAAGGCGATGTCAGATAGTCTTTGGGATCTCGGGGTGTGGATGGATTTCGAAGATCCTTACATGACCCTAAGCAACGATTATATTGAAGGAGAGTGGTTCTTCATAAAGAAAGCTTGGGAACAGGGAAGAATCTACAAGGACAAGAAGATAATCCATTGGTGTAGCGATTGTGAAACTGGTTTGGCGAAGCATGAATTAGAGTACAAGAATGTCCAAGACGATTCAATATTCTTAAAATTTAAAATCAAGGGAAAAAAGAACGAGTATTTGATTGTATGGACCACGACTCCCTGGACAATTCCTTATAATCTTGCAGTGATGGTAAATCCGGATCTCGAGTATGTTAAGATTAAGACAGAAGATAATGAGGTTTATATTATTTCAAAAGCTTTGGCGAACATTGTCTTGACATCTGTTTTTGAAAAAGAGTATGAGATTCTTGAAGAATTTAAGGGAGACAAATTGCTTGGTCTAGAGTATGAAAATCCTTTTAATGAAGAATTGAAAGATGTTTTCATCAAGATGAAGAAAAAGCACAAAAATCTCCATACGGTTATACTTTCCGAGAAATATGTTGATACCTCTGCAGGGTCGGGATTAGTCCATTGTGCCCCGGGCTGTGGTCCAGAGGATAAAGAAGTTGGTGATGAATATAATCTGCCTCCGTTCAATACCCTGGATGAGAAAGGGGTTTTTGAAGATTTAGAGGCATTTGAAGGAATGGCTGCTAAAAGGGACGATAAAAAGTTTATCGAATTACTTGATAAGAAAGGCGTATTGTTGAAAGTCGTTCCAATAGAGCATGAGTATCCCCACTGCTGGAGATGTCATAAGCCTGTTGTTTTCAGGGCAACAGAACAGTGGTTCTTAAAAATAAGAGATATTGCCGATCAGCTTGTCAAAGAAAATGAAAATGTTCTTTGGGTTCCAAGTTTTGGAAGAGAGTCTTATAACCGATGGACAGAGAACCTGAGAGATAATAGTATTGTCAGGCAGAGATTCTGGGGATGCCCAACACCAATATGGAAGTGCGATAAATGCGGCAATATTGAAGTCATTGGAAATCTAGACGAATTAGAGAAGAAATCGAAGGATATTCCCGAGGATCTGCACATACCTTTTATAGATGATGTAAAATGGAAGTGCAACAAATGTAGTGGAACAATGATTCGAGAGCCGGATATTGTTGATATCTGGATAGACGCTGGAACAGCTGGCTGGAACTGCCTATACTATCCTGGAGACAAAGAGTTCTTCGATGAATTTTTCCCGGCTGATTTTATTTTAGAAGCAACCGAGCAAGTTAGGCTTTGGTTTTCTATGTTAAATATATGTTCAATGATTGCTTTAGGAAAGAAAAGCTATAATTCTGTTTACATGCATGGCATGATCCTTGATTGGGAGGGAGAGAAGATGTCAAAATCCATCGGGAATGTTATCTCCTCCGAAGAGGTCATAAAGAAATCCGGAGTGGATGTTTTCAGATACTATATGTTCCAGAATGCTGCCGGAGAGAATGTAAACTTTAACTGGGAAGAATTGAAAGTTAAGCAGAGAAACATAAATGTTCTTTGGAATGTCAAAAATTATTTAATTGAACTTGCAAATCTATTCGGAAAGAATCCTGGAAAGATAAAACCTCATCTAGGTTTAGAAGAGAAGTATATCCTCTCGAGGTGCAACTCCACTATAAAAGAAGTTACAAAACTATTTGATGAATATAAGCTAGATGAAACAGTTGAGAAAATAGAATCTTTTTTCTTAGATTTAAGCAGAGGATATATCCAGTTGATAAGAGATAAAGTCTCAATAGGCTCGGACAAAGAAAAAGAAGCTGTTTTTTATGCGGTTTATGAAACATTGCTTTGTGCGATGAAGCTCTTTTCTCCAATATGCCCTTTTATTTCAGAAGCAGTCTATCAAGACCTAAGAAAGTTCGGTTTGAAAGAGGAGTCAATCCATCTTTGCGAATGGCCAAAGTTTGATGAAAAGAGGATTAATAAGAAACTCGAGGAGGATTTCAAATTTGCTAGAGAGATTATTGAGAAAGTTCTTGCAGAAAGATCTTCCGAGGGCATAGGCGTCAGATGGCCTCTAGCATCTATCAGCGTCAAGACAGATAAAAAAGTTTCAGAAGAATTTCAGGAGATTATACTAAGGCAAGTTAATGCAAAGAAGATAGAATTTGAGAGTGGAAAGGCCTTGGAAGTTAAATTAGATACTGAAATGAGTCCAGAGCTCGAAGCTGAAGGATATTCTAGAGAGTTGACAAGGCTTGTGCAAGATGCAAGAAAACAGAGTAGCCTGAAAAAGGAACAGAAGATCAAACTTGCTGTCGATTGTGATAAGGATCTTGAAAATTATTTTAAAAAGTTCGAAAAGAGCATAGTTGAAAAAGTAAATACTTCCAAAATTGAATTTTCAAAAAAGAGATTGAAAAATGTTTTTGAAAAGAAGATTAGGGAAAAAAATATAGTAGTTTCATTTGACGTGATTTGATAATCATCGTTGGAATATTATATAAAATATTACAGAAAGCTTTAAATACTACTCCCTGCTTAGAACAACATACTTACTATGCGTAAGTCATAAAAATCTAAAAACGCTAAAAAAAATGATCGTTAAAGAAGAGTTTTTGAGCAGGTTAAGAAAAATTTTTGGTTTGAATTTGTACGAAGTTCGTGTTTGGACCGCCCTATTATCTAGAGGAATCTCTACTGCGGGCGAATTGAGCGATATCTCTAGTGTTCCAAGGTCAAGAACTTATGACATTTTAGAGAGTTTAGAAAAAAAAGGCTTTGTTATCATGAAGCTTGGCAAACCAATAAAATTTGTTGCATTGAAACCTACCGAAGTTGTAGAAAGAGTTAAGAGAAACGTTATAAGAAATGCTACTGATATGTCAAAGAGACTTGACGAATTGAAAGGCACCGATGTTCTGACTGAGTTAAGCACGTTGTTCACAACTGGAATAAAGTATATAGAGCCAACAGATTTATCTGGGGCCATACGTGGCAGAAATAACGTCTATGATCATCTTGATATGATGATCAGAAATGCCGATAAGGGAGTAGTTATAGCTACGACTGCAGATGGTTTGAACAGGAAGTTTGAAAGTTTGAAAGGCGCTTTAGAAAAAGCAAAGAAAAAAGGAGTGTCAGTAAGAATTGTTGCACCAATTACTGCAAAGAACTACAAAGTTGCTAAAGAACTTAGCAAGTATGCAGATGTAAGACATGGAAAGATGAAATCTAGGTTTGCATTGTCTGACGCAAAAGAGATGCTGCTGATGATTTTAGATGATGAGATCATACATCCAAATTACGATGTAGGTGTCTGGGTGAATAGCCCATTTTTTGGAAATGCATTGAATGAGATGTTCTCTGCAAGCTGGGAAACAATGACTCCTTTGAACAAAGTCAAAATTTAAGTTTTTCCTGCTTTAAAAAAAGGGATGAGGCAAGAATATTTTTTTTTAATTTATCTTATTTAGGTCTCTCTTTCTTATTTTTTAATTTATATTCTCCTTTTTAGAAAGGTTTAAATACTTCACTATTGTTAAGAAAGCATGTATTCATTGCCACAAGAGATAGAGGTATGGTATATTATTCCAGCTGTAAGAAGAGAATTAGCTATGGCTTTGATTAGGAAGCATAAACTGAAGCAGAATAAGGTAGCAGAGATTCTTGGGACCAGCGAGGCAGCAATAAGCCAGTATTTGAGCAATAAGAGGGGCAAAGAAATTAAATTCTCAGAGAAGATGCGGAAAGAATTTGAAAAATCTGCTGAAAAGATAATCAAAGATAATAAAAGAGCAATGATTGAAATGCTAAGGCTGATTAAGCTAGGCAAGGAAGACGGCGTTTCCTGTGGTCTATGCCGAAAATATAATAAAGGGGTTTTGGGTCTATGTTCATGCAAACCCGAGAGGGAGACGGAATAAAATGATTGTTGTAGATTTAGAGACAAGTGGAGTAGATTTTATCAAATGCGGAATATGGCAGATTGGGGCAATTAATCTCCAGACCCATGAAGAATTCTTTGGAGAGTGCAGGATTGATGAAGAAGATGGCGTTGAGCAGAAGGCTCTGAAGATAATAGGAAAAACTGAGAAATATTTAAGATTTGAAAATAAAGAGAGTCAGAAAGAACTATTAGTGAAGTTTTTCAATTGGTGCAAGAAAAGCAAAATAAAGAATTTTATGTGCGAGAATCCAAATTTTGATGTATCTTTTCTAGAGATTAAAGCCAAAAAATACAATCTAGAGTTTCCTTTTCACCATAGGGCTTTTGACCTTCACAGTATAGCCTCTTTGAAGTATCTGCAGATACATGGAAAATTTAGCATAAAGGACCATAAGAGCGATCTGGGATTAAGCAATACCCTCAAGTTTTGCGGAATGAAAGATACTAGAAAGTTTCATAATGCGCTCGAAGATGCAAAGCTCACTGCTGAGTGCTTTTCAAGGATATTTTTTGGAAAAGGCATGTTGAAAGAGTATGGGCAATTCAAAGTTCCAGAGTATCTGAAATGAAAGTTAGTATCATAAGTTTTATAAATAAAAATCTCAAACTTAGATAAAGTGAAAATAAAATGACATACGAATACAATGGACCAAAAAATCAGTATAATGGACATCCAAGAACCATAGTTATTGTTTCAGGATATTTCATTTATATGCATGTTGGGCATAAACGTTATCTGGAAGCTGCTAAACAACTGGCCGGAAGTGATGGTGAGCTTTGGGTTATTGTTAATAATGATGAGCAACAAAAGGACAAGAAGGGCGAGGTAATAATGAATGCGGATGACCGGATGGAAATTGTTGATTCTATAAAATATGTGGATAGGGTAATCCTTTCAATTGATAGGGACAGGAGTCAGTGTAGAACCTTAGAAGCGATAGTTAAGTACAATCCCGGAAAGCTTACATTTATATTTGCGAATGGAGGGGATAGATGTTCGGGCGAGATTCCTGAATCAGACCTTTGTAGGAAGAAGCAAATAAAGATGGTGGATGGTGTTGGAGGAGATATAAAAGCAGATTCTAGTACGAGATTAATTGCTGCGCGCGATACGGGAGAAAAATGATGAAAAAAATATATCTCGATCATGCTGCAACGACTCCGATGGCTCCTGAAGTCCTTGAGGCAATGAAACCTTATTTTTCAGAGAAGTTTGGAAATCCGGGCTCATTGCACTCATTTGGAAGAGAGGCGCGAGAGGGAATGGAAAATTCAAGAAAAGAAATTGCAGGCTTTATCAGAGCAAGACCAAACGAAATAATTTTTACAGGTGTCGGGACCGAGGCAGATAATCTTGCTATAATGGGTGTTGCATTTTCAGAGAATGCTGCGTTTGGAAAGAAGGATCAAAAGAATCATATTATAACAAGCAAGATAGAACATCCTGCTGTGAAGGAGACTTGCAAATATCTTGAAAAACGAGGATGGAAAGTCACTTGGCTGGATGTTGATTCAGAAGGGCTAGTTAATCCAAAAGATGTTGAAAAAGCTATCACCAAAGAAACAATTTTAGTCACAATTATGCACGTCAATAATGAAATAGGGACAATACAGCCAATTGAAGAAATTGGGAAGATATGCAAAAAGAATAAAGTGTATTTTCATGTTGATGCGGTGCAGAGTTATGGAAAGATTCCTATTAATGTCAAGAAGATGAATGTAGACTTGCTAAGCGCAAGTGCACATAAGATTTATGGCCCCAAGGGAGTTGGAATGCTATATGTGAATCAAGATGTCAAAATAGTTCCTATTACGCATGGTGGTGGCCATGAAACTGGCTTGAGAAGTGGGACAGAGAATGTTGCAGGAATTGTGGGTTTTGCAAAGGCAACAGAGCTTATGAAGAAAATGATGTCAAATGAACAGAGTAGGCAAAAGAAACTTCAAGATAAGCTTATTGATGGGCTTTTGAAAATACCGGGTTCAAGGTTAAATGGTTCAAGAAAAGAAAGAATATACAATAATGTCAATATTTCATTTGAGGGAGTTGAGGGAGAGGCTTTGTTATTAAGATTAGACGAGAAAGGAATTGCACTATCTACTGGGTCTGCATGCAGTTCAAAAAGTCTTGAGCCAAGTCATGTTCTAAGTGCTCTTGGTTTAAAGTCAGAACAAGCCCACGGGTCTTTGAGAATAACTCTTGGTAAGGACAATACTGAACAAGATGTTGATTATGTTACTGAACAAGTGAAGAATATTGTTGGTTCGTTAAGAAAAATAAGTCCTTTCGGGGGTAAGTGGTAAGTAATTTAAAAGTAAATGCGCAAGACAGCGTTGTGCTTATTAAAATCAGCAGTCTTGTAAGAAATTAGAATATTTAGAACATACACAAAATGAAAATAGCAAAAAAATATACGGAACTTGCTGAGAAGAAGAGGATATTCGCCTTTGATTTTGATGGAGTTATTGCCCATTACGATGGAAATTATAAAAAAAATACTGCCGGAAAACCAAATATGAAAGTTGTTGAGGCAATGAAGATCTTAAAGCAAAGAGGACATAGAATATTGATTAGTTCATCAAGAGGTAACGAATTCCTTAAAAAATACTGTGAAAGATATGGAATTCCTGTGGACCATATAAATGATAACCCGGATCATAAGGAAGGAAATAAAGGAAAGCCAGTGGCTTCAGTTTATTTAGATGATAGGGCAGTCACATATGCTGGACAAAATACAAAAGAAATTGTTAAATTACTTGAAAATTTTAAAGCTTACTGGAAAAAGTAAAAATGAAACAAAAAAAAGCAATAAAGAAAAAAAGCAAAGAGAAGATAACTGCTAGCATGACTTTTGGAGAGGTTATGTCAAAATATCCAAAGACGCAAGGAGTGTTCATGAAACATGGCATGGCTTGCTTTGGATGTGCCTTTGCAATGCAGGAGAGCATTGAGCAAGGAGCCATGGCGCATGGGATAGATGTTAAGAAGTTACTCGATGATTTGAATAAAATTGTTAAATAAAAAATATGAATGTAAGTTAAATCAAATTGCGCAAGACAAATTGTGCCAATGCTTGGCAGTCTTGCAAGATAAATTGACTAAACGAATTAAATAAAGTGCATATATGGGTAAAAAAATGTCAGAAGAAAAGAAACGAGTTGGCGCAGGATTTGGGGTATTGCTCATGAGAGATGGAAAGGTCTTATTAGGAAAGAGACACGATGATGCTGTTAAGGCTTCAAGTGCTTTGCATGGAGAGGGAACTTGGACTTTGCCTGGGGGAAAGATGGAGTTTCATGAGAGTCTTGAAGAAGGAGGAAAGAGAGAGGTTAAGGAAGAGACGGGTATCGATGTCAAGAAGGTGAGTGTAATCGGAGTCAGTAATGACATGGTAAGTGATGCTCACTTTGTTACTGTTCATCTCATGGCAGATGAATTTGAGGGAGAACCGAGAATTATGGAGCCTGATGAAATAACAACATGGCAATGGTTTTCACTTGATTCATTACCTAGTCCAATTTATAAACCGAGTGAAAAAATGTTAAATAATTATAAAAAACAAATTTTTTGTTCAGATTAAAATGAAAAATAAAATAAGATCAAAGGAAACTAACAAACTTTCGAAGCTGAAAATCAAGAAGATTAAAGAAGAGATAATTGGGATTGCACTTGAAATAGCCAAGGAAGGTGAAGGAGCTTTATTTGTGGTAGGCAAGGGAGTTAAGTATACTTTACTGAAAAAACAAAAAGTTCGGCCTTTCAATTTGTTTGATCGTGGCTCAGAAAAGATACTCAAGCATATTGCAATAATTGATGGGGCAGTCATAATTGATAATCAAGGAAATGTTCTGGCTTATAGTGCCATGATCCAGAAGGCAAAACCTTTCTTTGGGTATGGGACAAGACATGCTGCTGCGATGACCGCTTCGAAGAATGGAAATCTAGCTATCTTATGCTCTCAAGAGGAGCATAAAGTCAAGATTTTCAAGAATGGTAGATTAATAATGCAGTTAGATGCTTTTCAGAAGAATATTGAGAAAGAAATTCCTCGGATAAGTTCCATGCTGGAATCATTAGGGGCCGGAGTAATTGGCACCATAGGTGTTGCGGCCCTGGCACCGGCTTTAGGAATAGCATTGATTCCAGGAGTCCTCGTGTTTGGAGCTAGTTATTATGCTATTAAGAAAATAGTAAAGCACGTAAAAAAATAAATCAAATTAAAACGGGGAGTTAAGCTATAAAGAACTAAATAAAAGATTTTGGTGCATAAGCACAACGTTGCAAAATCTAATTACAAAAAATAAGATATAAAAAAATGGAATACAATAAAAAAGTCATGGAACATTTCATGAAGCCGAAGAATGTTGGAGAGATGAAGAATGCAGATGGAATCGGAAAAGTTGGAAATATGACTTGCGGAGATATAATGCATGTTTATATAAAAGTCAGCAAAAACAAGAAGGGGGATGAAGTTCTTTCAGAGATAAAGTTTCAGACCCTTGGGTGTGCTGCGGCCATCGCAACTTCAGATGTGGTTATAGAACTTGCCAAAGGTAAGACTATCAAAGAAGCATTGAAAATCACAAACCAGGATGTTGTCAAAGAACTTGGGGGATTGCCTGCTGTTAAAGTCCATTGTTCATTGTTATCTGCGGAAGCTCTTGGAGAGGCCATCTATGATTATTATAAGAAAAGCAAAAAAATTATTCCAAAAGAGCTCGAGGAAAGGCACAAAAAAGCTTTGATGTCTGAGAAATCATTTCATGATAAATTCAAGGGTGGAAAATGCAATTAATTGTCATTTATGGGCCACCTGCGACTGGAAAACTGACAGTAGCTCAGGAATTATCTAAAATAACGGGATATGGGATTTTTCATAATCATTTGACTTGGGACATAATCTCTCCTTTTGTTAAGTTTGGGTCTGAGGAGCAATATGGCTTAAATACAAAATTAAGGTGCGATATTATCCAAGAAATTTCAAGAATTGGGGCCAAGGGGATGATCTTTACTTTTTGTTATGCGCCACCGGTAGATAATAAATTTATCAAACAAATTATGGAAATAATAAAAAAAGAAAAGGGAGAAATCCTTTTTGTTCATCTTTATTGCCATAAGTCAGAGCTACAAAAAAGAGTCAAAGAAGAATCTAGAAAGAAATTTAAAAAAGTAATGTCCAAGAAAGTCCTGAATTACTCTTTGAAAAAATGGGACTTTTTTACATCAATACCTTTTGTTGAAAGTTATAGAATCGATAATACAAAGGTATCCCCTAAAAAAGTCGCTTTAATGATAAAGGAGCACTATAAATTAAAATGAAACACAGATTAAGTCCAACAGAAAAAATTGAGAGCGATAAAAAGCCAGGATTTGAGAATAAGTACATCAAATACGCTGGTGAAGAACTGATTCCAGTAGCTATTTTTCGTCAGAAGACTGCTGTTTGTTTGAATCCGTTTAAAGCGCTATATCATAGGTTAAGAAGGCCGAGAGATAAGATAATGGAATTGCATACGCATCCCGATAGACCAATACCTTCTATTCTGGATTTGGATTGTTTTTTGATGGATAAAAAAGTGGGCACAATGGCTATTGCTACAAGAGATCCAAGTTCAGGAAAGGTTTTTGGTTATACTTTTGTTAGGAAAACACAAAAAATGTTAACTGGTCCGGCGTTCAAAGATTCTTTTAACGAATACGAACGAACAGTCGATAGAATTTATAAATCTAGAGACGAAGTCGGTGAGGCAGAGGCAGAAAAAGAAGCACTTAGATGTTTTAAAGATTTTATAAAGAAATCAAAATTACAGTATCGTTTTGTTCCGGTTGGGGGATATAGTCTTTCAAATGAGCATGCAAGATATGTTAAAAAATCAGATAAAAATTAAAATGAGAAATAAATATGTTGGGCTATTGATAATCGGGTTGGCAGTTATAATCGGAGTAATTGTATTCTTATTCAATAATGCACTAACCACGATTGTGGATATGTCTTGTTCACACGGCACTTCGTGTCCGATGTACGGAACAATACAGACACAAACCTATATTTCCGTAGCGTTGATTTCGATAATTGTTATAATCGGTTTGATTCTTCTATTTGTTAGGGAAGAGAAGCAGATTGTTATCAAAAAGATTAAAGAAAAGTCATTAGATGGTCAAAAATTGAAGGATAAAGAACAAAATCTTAAGTTGCTTGATAGTGAAGAGAAAAAACTCTATCAACTGCTTATTGATTCTCAAGGAACCATTTTCCAGGGTGATATTGTTGAGAAGTCTGGATTTGACAAAGTCAAAGTTACAAGGATTTTAGATAGGCTTGAAGGAAAACAACTAATTCAGAGACTGAGAAGGGGAATGACCAATGTTGTGATAATAAAATAGTCGGTTGGTTCATTTTTTGGCTGAAACTAGTTACAAACAATGGCTTAAAAGGGGTTTCTTTTTAGGAATTTTAGGAGATACAAAATGAAAATTAAATTTAAAACAAGGAGGTTAAAATGAAGTTATGGATAATACTGGCCGTTGTTTCAGTGGTTATGGTACTTGCTTTGGGCGGAGTTTTTATGGCAAAAAACTTTGTTAAGGCAGATGCGACAACTGGTACGAGCATATCTGCGGGATGCGGATGCGGAGCAGATTGTGCATGTGGTTGTAAAGGACAGTGCACAGAAGGAAGCGATTGTGGATGCCTTTCAGGAAAAGGATGTGCTGCGGCAAATGGTGCTAGTGGGGCCTGCGGATGCTCTAAGTAAAGAACAAAAATCAATAAATTTTTTTATTTTTATTTTTTTATAGTCTTAGATGTTTAAAAAAGCAAGAAAAATTATTTTTTGTCAATATATCTTGCGATATCGCCGCAATTACAGACCAGTCTTTCAATATTTATCATTAGTTCAGAAAATAACATTGCTGAAGAAGGATCTTCTTTACTTCCTTCAAGTCTTTCTTTATAAATTTCTTTAATTTCATTAATTTTATCCCTGATTTCTATTTCTAGTTTGAGGTTATATTTTTTATCGTCAAGAAGAGCAATACAATTTCCAGTAAGAAGGAGGATATCATTACCCAGTTCTCTTAGTAATTTTAAAGTTTCTTCAGAGATATTTTCTTTGTTTAGATGTTTATACCTTGCGATTTGTGCTATATTCATCGTTCTGTCAGCAATTCTTTCTATTGAGTTAACAACAAAAGAATAAATTATAATTTGTTTCAACTGAATTTTTGTTAAGGTGTTTTTATGAGGCAATTCCCCTAAGAATGAGAGAATCTCTTCCTGCAAGTTATCAACAGCATTTTCAATATAATTAATCTCATCGAATGTTTTGTTTTCGAATTTTTGTATTAAAGGAAAGGTTTTTTTCAGCATTTTTTCCGTTAAAATAAACTCTCTTTTTAGTTCCCTTTTTACTAAGTTCAAAGCAATTTTTGGCTTTTTTATAAAAATTTTATTTAAGTAACGTGGTAAAAAATTGATTGATTCATCTTTTCCAGGAACTACTTTAAGAATAATTTTGTAAAATTGTTTTACAAAAATTAAAGAAATGACTGCGGTTATTACATTGAAAAAAATGTGGAACAAAACTGCCTTGGTCGCATCTGGGGCGTTTATTAGACTTAAAGCAGAGTGAAGTGGCCATAAAAGAAATAAGAAAAGTATTGCCCCCCCTACATTAAACAATATGTGCGCAAAAACCGTTCTTTTTGAATTTATTGAACCACCTATTGAAGCAATCAAGACGGTTATTGTAGTTCCAATATTTGCTCCGATAATTATGGCCATAATTGTCGGTAAGCTTAAAATCCCTTGCTGGCTCAAGATAATAGCACCACTAATTGTGACTGCACTACTTTGAACAATAGCTGTAAAAATTATTGAATAAATCAAGGCTAAAAATGGATTCTGATTCTTTGCCAAAATATCCAAAAATGCAGGATTATTCTTCAAAGGTTCTAAAGCAAGTGAAATTAAAAATAAGCCGAAGAATAATATCCCTATAAAAAAGACTATTTCTCCAATTTTTTTTGTTTTTTTAATGAAAGATAATATAAAACCTAACAAGATAAAAATAAAAGAAATTTTTGTTACACCTAAAGCAACTAAACCGACCGTAATTGTCGTTCCAATATTTGCTCCAAACAGAATCCCAAGAGAACTATAAAAGCTTAAAAGCCCAGAACTCACAAGGGCCATAGTCAAAACAGTCGTTGCGCTACTACTTTGGTTGAGGGCAGTAAGGATAAAACCAAAAATTGTTCCTTTAACTTGGTTTTTAGTTATTTTTCTCAAGTAAAAGGTAATTCTTTCTTGGACAAGCAACTTAAATTTTTCACTTAAAACAAATATTCCATACAAGAATAGTATTGTTCCAACAACGAAAAAAATTATTGATTGATAAATTTTATTCACCTACCTCTTTTATCCAATAGATAGGGTAATACTGTATAAAAAGATTTTGTTTAAAAACTAATGCGTTTTTGTTTATTTGGAGAGAAAGATGAAAAAAAGAGAATGCCCCAGTGAAAAAGAAGCACATAGTAAAGTGCAACAATATGGTTTTAATGAACTTAAAAAGATAATTTAAACGAATTGTACTCCCTTAACTTTTCTCAGTGTTCTCTGATCTTTTTAGTTCTTTCTTTCCCTTTGAGAAAAATTTTATTGCTTCTGCTAACTCTTTATGTGTTTTAGAATATTTTTCAATTGAAATTCTTTTTTTGTAAGCCTCGCATGCCTGAACTAGGGCTTTTGCTCCAGCAGTTGTTCCTTTTGGATGGGCATGGCAACCAGCGCCCATTGTTGTAATAAAATCTATATCTCCCATAAGGTCTATGAATGGTTTCAATAGTGTTGGATCTAGGCCTCCCGATATGATTGGGCAACATTTTTTCATGCCTCTCCAAGAGTCGTCTTGAAGGATAACATGGTGGGCCAGGTCTTCGTGGACTAGGTGAATAGTATCTTTATCTTTTTCAGGGATTGTTGCCCAGAGCTGATCAAAAAAGTGTCCTTTCTCTTTAAAGTGCAGAATCTCATGGGCAGCGATAATATCTTCTTCAGGGGACCCTTTCATCTTTCCAACTCCTGCAGTCCCGGTATGTATTCCAGAGGCCCCTGCAAGTCTTGCGAATTTAGACAAAACTAAGACTGTAAAACCTATTGGGTTTTCTGGCCTAGTGAATCCTCCATGACCTGCTCTATGAAAATGAATAAAAACATCAGGGTATCTCTTTCTCAGAGTTTGGACAGCCATCCAGCCAGCTGTTATCCCATCAATTAAAAAGCAATAACTTCCTGGTTCGAAACCAGCATTTCTTATTAACTCACATCTTTGTATCATTGTATCAAAATCAGCTGCAGAGACATTAAATGAGTGGACTTTTTTATGTCCTGTCTTTTTAACAGCTTTGTCCATGGCTTCTTTTACATGCTCGACCATCTTATCGTAGGGACAGAAGTCTTGGTCTGCTTGTGGTTCATCATTTTTTACAAAATCTCCGCCACCGACCCAAAAATCATAGGCAGCTTCTGCATATTCTGCTGAAGTTAGGCCCATCTTCGGCTTTATTATTGTTCCAAGAATCGGCCTATCGTAGACATTAAGATATTTTCTCATGTCATCTAGAGTGTAACTTGGACCATAGTGCTGCTCGAGCATCGCGGGAGGGAACCAGACATCTATCAGTTTTAGGGCACTTATCTCTTTCATTCCAAGGATGTTTCCTGCTATATATGTTAAAATGTTCTGAACATTACCTCTTCTATCAAAAAGCCTCCAAGGATAGGCTATCCAAACAAGGTTTCTTTTCAAGTCAAGTTGATATACTAAAGCATTCATCTCTCTTGAAAAAGGAGTTTCTGTATTGACCTTAAAAGTCGTCCCAGTAGAGGATTCTGCGGCAATTTCACCGGCAGCTTGTAGAATGTTTAAATTTTTTCCAGGTATTAAATGAAAAATAGCCAAGAGGTATTCACCATTTCTTGGATTTTTAAGTTCTAAATTGATATAGGCTTGCTGTTTGGAATTAAGTGTTTTGAGCAAATTTTGGGGGTTCATTTTCTCTTTTTTCTAATATACTATATCTTCTTGGTTTTAAAAATGTTTTTAAGTTGTGTTTGATTCAGGAATTTATGAACCAGAAAGAATTTGAAGCAAAGATTAGAAAGACAATCAAAGATTACGGTCTTGTCACAAAAAAGGAAAAAATAGTTGTTGCGATGTCCGGAGGAAAGGATTCTACTGTTGTAGCTTATTTATTGAAGAAGTTTGGATATAATGTTTATGCTGTGCACATAAATTTGTTAATGGGTAAATGGAGCGATGAGAATGAGGAAGATGTTCGGAAGTTCTGTTTTGAGTATAAGATTCCTTTGCATATCTATGATGTGAGAAAAGAAATAGGGTATGCAATGTGTTATGTTAAGAGTGTTCTCCAAGATAAGGCAAAACTTAAACAGTGCACTGTTTGTGGTATAATAAGAAGATGGATCTTGAATAAGAAAGCACGAGACCTAGGGGCTATGAAACTTGCAACAGGACATAATCTTGATGATGAGGCGCAGAATGTTATGATGAACCTGATGAAAGGAAATCCAATGATTGGAGTTAATCTAAGTCCTTTGACAGGTTCAATTCAGGATAAGAAGTTTGTAACCAGGATAAAGCCTTTGTATTTTATGAAAGAGAGAGAAGTTGAAAAATATTCTAGAGAGAAAGGATTTCCGGTTCTCTATCAGAGATGTCCTTGTGTTATTGGGGCCCTGAGACATGAAGTAAGAAGAAAGCTGGATGAGTTAGAGAAAAAGGATTCAAGCGTTAAAGAGAATCTTGTCACGAATTTTCTTGTAATTCAAAAGGATTTGAAGAGGAAAGTCGGCAAGGACTTAAGATACTGCAAGTCCTGTGGAGAGCCCTCAAGGAACGAGCTCTGCAAAGTGTGCTTGATGCTAGGGAAGATGAAGAAATAGGGTAATAATCAGTTGGTTTGTTCTAATTTGAATTGATAATCTTTTTTCTCAATATTAATGAACTTGTAATTCAGTTCATGTGCGCACATGCAAGTTGCACATACGTTGCTTATCAATTCTAGCTTATATTTTAGAAGGATCTTCTCTCCGTTTGCTTCATAGTCTCCTTTAGTGATATTCTGGCATGCGCATGTAGCCAGGATATATGCTTTAACTAGTAGAGTATTGTTGTCCAACCAAATAGAATCTTTTATCCCAAGTTCAGATTGATTGTATCCGTTTATCGAATCATTACACGGGCTTGAGGAAAATTCTAACTTTGGACCAGTTTGTTGGGTGCAACCATTAATGAAGAGAATTGATGAAAATAGCAGAACTCCTAATATTAAATAAATTGCAAGTCTCATCAAGAGATATATGCTTTAGTCTTTAAATAATTATCTTCTCCATTTCTTTCCACGATTCTCTTTGTTCTTTAGGTGCATAAGATACTGGATCTCGTAGTTCTGAAAGCCTAGGTTTGTCAATAAGACTATTTCTCTCTGTTGCTCTTTTTTGAGTCTAGGCATTTTTGGATTCTCACCTTTTATGTACCTCAAGAGTTCGGATGAATCTTCTGGCCTTTTTTGGGATTCTTGAATTGGATGATGTGTGTTTTGTTGTAAGTTGAGCTGCATTTTTTCACCTCCTAAAAGAGTTAGAGAATTGCTTTTTAAATCGATTGTGAAAAGAACGTAGGGAACCAAGGTATAGAGTGCAGTTTCACAAAGCTTTTAAAGCAAAAAAAGTTTATCGAGGATGGCATTGATTCTACCTCCTCACTGGTTTTGTGCACCGGACTTAATCATAGATGTTTTCAGCTTTATTGTGCTTCTTGCTTTTGCAATTATTAGCTTAAAGTATTATAAGATGAACAAAAATAGGAGTTTTTTTTATCTAGGGATATCTTTCTTGCTTATCTGCCTGGGACAATTTTTTGAGATATTCATGAACCTCAAGATATACTACGACTTGACGAATATGTTCCATCTTGGAAATGTGATTATAGCCTCTCATGTTGCTAAGCCTCTGCAAATAGTGAACTATCTTGGGGGGCTGTTTTATAGGATCTTTGTTCTAATTGGGTTCTATTTCTTATATTACGCTTCAAAGAAAGAGCACAAAATCCAGAAATTTGATAAATCTTCAAGATGGAATCATCTGCTTATTGTCTATTTGCTTATAGCCTTGGCTATACTGACTTCAAATGCATTCCAGTTTTTTGCAATAACTATTGCTTTGTTGTCCATAATTATCTTCTTTAATTATAACCGGGTTTATAGAGAGACAGGTTCTAAGAATTCTCTGGTCTTGGCAATTTCATTTATTATCTTGTTTATTAGTTATATGATCCTAGCGTTCATAGCGATGAGCCCTTTGACTTATATTTTGGCTAATGTTCTTCAATTAGTAGCATTTATAATGCTTCTATATTTGATGGTATGTATATTTTACCATGGTAGGCAACTCAAAAAGAACTAGGGTAGATATTATAATGGATATGCTTAAATGTATTTCTGAAAAAAATGGGCAGATTAAACCTACGCACTTGATGTATAAGTCGAATCTCTCTCATGTTCAGATGAAGCAGTATCTAGAGGAGATGAAGAGCAAGGGCCTGGTGAATGAAGTGTTTGAAGGCAAGGTAGACAGTGATAAAGCAAAAAAGCAGATTGCCATAACCAAGAAAGGCAGGGATTTTTTAGTTAACTTAGCAAGGATGAGAGAGTTTGAGAAGACTTTCGGGCTATAATTTAAATATCTTGGATTATTTTGATAATCATGAGAGAATTTATCTATTTTTCAAGCAAGGCTGTAACGTCAGGGAACTTTTCAAGCAATCTCAAAGATGCAGGAAGGATGGATATTGTTTGCCATTTTGTTATAAATAGTTTTTTTGTTTCAAATGCAATAAGGCCAAGCGTAAGATTACATCTTGTTTTTTATGGGCCACCTGATGCTCCAAAGCATATTGTTCTTGAAATTACTGATGCAAATAAAGATTCTTTTTCAAAGAAAGACATTGCTGGCTTGATAAAAAAGATGCTCTATAAGTACAAAAAAGGACAGAAAATAGAAGTTTTTGATTCTTGTTTCATTGAGAAGAAGAGCTTTTCAGACGTTGTTGATGAACTCAGAAAAGAGGGAAAGGAGATATATCTCTTGGAGAAAGATGGAACTC
>CAYZTH010000014.1:0-22118 GCA_964481435.1 Candidatus Woesearchaeota archaeon | reverse complement strand
TTAGGTGAGAACTAATTTTCGGTAGCCTTACGACATATGTCACTAGGCTATACAAGATTGTTAGTTAAAGAAAAAGGTTTAAATTCATCAGTTCTTAAAATAAATGGAAAATGAAATGAAAATAAATCTTATCGAATTAGACAAAGTTGAGTCGTTGTTATTAATTTCTGAACAAGATTTAGAATGTGCAGAGATATTGTCTAATCACAAAAGATATCCCAACTCCATTTATTTACTTTTTCAGAGCATAGAGAAAACGTCAAAGGGTTTAGCTTTGATGAAGGGCCTATTCAAGTTTAATGAACTAAAAGATAAAGTAAATCACTCTCCTCTTCGTATGTGTAGATTAGAGATTCTTAATAATTTAAAAGAAGCAGAAAAGTTAGAGGACGCTGTTAGGAAAAATCCCGAACTAAATGAAATACCCTCTATTAAAAGTTTAGACTTATCCACTTTTAAAAAAAATGCACAGTTTGCCGAAAAAATTCTCTTGTCGGTTATGAAAAAGGGTAAAATATTTTCTGATGATATTGGTGAGTTAGACATTGCAATAAATGAGATGAATAAAATGATTATTACTATAAAAAGGATTAATATAGAGGAATTCAATGAAATTTATTTTAAACAATACAAAGACGCTTGGACGAATAGCATTATGGCGTATATTAAATTGAGTGAAGAACAAGGAAAACATATAGATGAAACCGAAAAAGAACAAAGCTTATCTATCTCAGATGAAACTCTTAAAATGATTGCAGATAATGTGCGTAAAGACCTCATTTTAGAGGGCATAATTCCTGCTCTAAGTACCACCTTAAACTTATTACTTAGTCCCCATTTCAAATTTTTGCGTTATCCTGATTCAAAAAATCCCTTGGAGTATTATACTGACCGAAACCCCCTTGTAATGAGATTAGATAAATTAATTGATATTCAAAAAGAGAATGTCTTGTTTCATAAGGAATATTTAGAAATTTTAAAGAGGATTTATTCAAGGATTATAATAGAAGAATAAGAAATAATGCCCCCCCCCCCTGCTTAATTCTTCTTCTTCATACTTTCAAAGAGAAAACCCTTGTGATTCCGTCCTGCATACTGGTCCCATAGAGAACATCGGCATTGCTGATGACCGCATCATTATGGCTTATCATGAGATACTGAGAATTCTTTATATTATCCTTGATTAACTTGGCAAGAATTTCGCTGTTGACTTTGTCCAGCGCAGCATCAATCTCGTCAAAGATATAGAACCCATAGGGTTTATACCTCTGTATAGCGAATATTAAGGCCAAGGCAATGATTACTTTCTCTCCACCTGATAATAGGTCAGAATCCTGATACTTGCCTTTAGCGAGCTTAATAAGGATGTTTAAGCCTCCTTCAAAAGGATCATCTTCATTCTCAAGCTCAAGGAATGCTGTTCCTTTCTTGCTTAGGAGAGCGTAGTTGTTGCTGAAGGTATCATTTATCGCTGTAAGTGTCTGCATGAACGATTTCTTCTTTTTCTTGTCGATTTCAGAGATAATCTTGAGAATTTCAGCTTTCTCTTCTTCAAGTTTCAAGACTCTTGCATTGATTGATTCATACTCTACTCTTATTTTCTCGTATACTTCTAAAGCTCTTAGATTGACAGGCCCCATCTCCTTAAAGTCCTCTTCATATCTATCTAGTCTATGGGTAAGTTCATTCAAGCTCTGCTGTAAAATATCCACGCCCTCAAATTCTTTTAATTCTATTTCAAGAGTTGAGTGGGATGCATCAACTCTCGCCTTGTTGATTCTGATTTCATTTATCTCCCCCTCAACCAAGGCCTTATTCATCTGTCTCTCATTTATATCTAGCTCAAATTTATGTGATTCCTGCTGCAATCTCTGTTTCTCTTCAAAAGATTTCTTGAATTTCTTCTCGATTACCTCTTGCTCCTGTTCTTTCCTTCTTAATTCACCTGCCTTATTTTCTAACTCTTTACTGATTTCTTTGAATTTGATTGCTAATTCCATAGCCTCTTTTTTTGCTTGTTTTATATTTTTTTCAGCTTGTTCAATATTTCTTCTTTTCATTTCAGCTTCAAGTCCAAGATCCCTCTCTACATACTCAAATGGTTTTTTTAGCTTAATTTCCATAAGTTCTTCTTTAAGTTTTTCAAACTTGCTGGAGAATTCAGCGTGCTTGTTCATAAGGTCTTGATAATTAGGCATATCTTTCTTTAGAGAGCCTATTTCATCACCTAGGCCAGAGACTTCTGATTCAAGCACAGATATAGAAACTCTTATTTTCTCAAGTTCTTGTCTCCTCATACTTGTTTCTTTCTCCATTAAGAAGAATTTCTCTAACTCAACCTGTCTCTCTATGAAATTCTGTATACTTTTGGAGATTTTTTCAATTTCATTCTCAATCTCTTTCCTATTCCGGTTTCTATGTTCAAGGTCTTTCTCAATGCCCTGGATGACCTCCTTTATTCTTCTTACAAGCTCATTTTTATATTCTGCAGTGACTGCCTGTTTGCACGTAGGACACTGGCTTAACTTTAGAATCTCTTCAACATCTTTTTTCTCAATGTCCTTCTTTGTCAATAATTGTGTAATCTCCCTCTCAATTTCCTTGAGCTTTTGATGGCTCGAATCTAAGAACTTTTGATGTTCATCTTTTTTGTTTCTTATTTCCGCATGGTCGCCGGTTTTTATTTTTGGCCCGGCATTTATTTCCTGCTCTAAAATCTTTATCTTTCCCCTTAAAATTACCAGTTGTTTTTCCTTGTCTTCAAGAAGAGCTTGTTTTCTTGTTACCTCAATCTTATGCAACTGGTATCTTTCTTTTTTAATTTCAATGTCCTCTATTTTCTTCTTTATATCATCAATCTGCTGATTTACTGAGAGATATCTGGCCTTTTCATTTCCAGAGACTTTAGTGCTAGACCTGCTCTCAATCTCTTTTATCTCTTGCTTTAATCTTGAAATTTCCTCGACGCTGCTCGAATCTTTCCTTTCCAGGGAGTCCAAGGTCTCTTTTGTATTTTCTTTTCTCATGCTAAGCCTTGCAACTTCTGTCCTAAGCTCCAAGACAGAATTTCTTAGATTATTCTGCTCAATTCCGGTTTTTTTCTCTATTTCTTCTTCGATTTCAGAGATTCTTGAATTATTTGCCTGGACTTTTTTCTTTGTTTCATCTATGGCCTGTTTTAACCTATCAATGGATTTCTCTTTTTCTGCAATTTCTTTGTTTAGGCCCTGAATATCTTTTCTGACTTCATTTATTCTTTTGGATATTATGCTTGCTTTGCACTTTCTTATGTCCTCTTTTAAATTCTCATATTTCAAGGCCTGTTCTCTCTCTTTTTCAAGATTATTTAGGTATGCTCTTCTTTCATTCAAGATAGTTCTTACTTCCTTGAGCTGTGTCTCTGTCTTATCTAGCTCTTTCAAAGATTTTTCTTTTCTGACTTCATAGATTGAGATGCCTGCGATTTCTTCAATTATCTGTCTTTTTTCATCAGGGTGCATTCGGATTATAGAATCAATCTGGCCCTGCATGATTATATTGAATCCTTCTGGATCAATATTTGCCTGTCCAAGCAATTCGATTATTTCTTGTCTAGTCTTTGTCTCATCATTTATTTTGTATATGCTGTTTCCATTTCTTTTGACTATCCTTGAAATTTCAATCTCCTTCGTTGATAGGGGAAAATCATTATTTGAGTTGTCAAATATAATGCTTACCTTGGCAAATTGAGCTGGCTTTCCCTCTTTTCCTCCGTGATATATCAGCTTAGAAGCTCTCGAAGCCCTCATGCTCTTTATGCTTAGTCTTCCTAACACAAAGCAAATGCTATCTGGAATGTTGCTTTTGCCAGATCCATTGGCACCTGCAATGCAATTAAGTCCTTTGTCAAAAAGAATCTCAGTCTGTCTAGCAAATGACTTGAATCCGTGCAATGTGAGTTTTTTAATGTGAGTCATACTTGGCCTCCTTCTTTACTTCTTTTTTAATGATGTAACAATTATGGGGATTATTTAAACTTTATTTTGCTCCAGAATACACTTTGTTTTATCTAGAATCATCCTATCGCACATTCAGCTATCTTGATTCGTTTTACAAGTGAATCTTCAAGTCGAGATCCAATCCTTAGTTTGAAAATTTCTAAAAATGTTTTGAAATCAATATTTCCCATAATTTCCATATTTCCCTTGAGATTATACTCTTCAGTGCCAGTTGCTTGAGATATCGGCGGAAACCCTTTAAATAAACCCAAAGATCGCAATAAATTGAAGTCTTGTGCTTGTTCTCTGCCAAAATACCTTTCTATGCCTATTACATCTTTTGCAGTTGTGTTAGGAGGTACCCTATATACTATTGTTGGAAAACAACCGAATTCTGCATGAACCGCTTGGATACCAAAAAGCGTTTCATACTTTCCACTACCTCTCTGTTGCGTATCATAACCAAGAGTTACTGCTGCTCTTTCAACTTTCTTTGCATTAAACTTATCTGCTAAAAATAGCATTCGTTGTTGTTGCATTTTATCTTAATGGTAAATATGAAAATAATGTTTATAAAGGTTTTGTTTAATAACTACTAGAAAGTTACAATAAATCAGAAGTACTCGTTTATCCTATCGCGAACCTTAACAGAGCTCCAACGCCCCCAAGATTCTTGAACTGAAGACCTTCATTTGTTTCGTCAGAAACATAAAAGACTTCAGAAGAGATTGTTTCTGCCATTGCTTCAAGTTCCTTCGTGACCTGCTTATCCAACTTATTATAAAGTATTAATTTTTGCACAGCCCCGTGTTCCAGAGCTTTCTTGACATTACCAAGTTCATAGGCTGCTTTGCTTGGATTCTTTCCAAGAGTTTCAAAAAACTCCTTAAGAATCTTTTTTTCTTTTACTATTGATTCAGAAGCAATATCTTCTTGACTTAGTTCAACAAGATAATCTAATCCCTGCTCATCAGTATAGCCCACATCCTTGACCGCAATAATTTTTCTCTTTAAAGCAATTGCAATATCTCCCTCTTTTATAAAATCCTCTTTTGTAGGCCCAGGGCCGCCGACAATAATCCCTTTCAATCGGGTCATATCTGCAAATGCCTCTTTCATAGAATCCGCAATTCTCCTATAAAACTCCTTGGCCATTTCCTCTGTTAGTCTATCAAATCTTGCAGCGGAATTATGGACAAGAATTCCATTTGCAAAGAAGTTATGTGAAGAGGTTTCAATATCTACTGTTTTTTCTTCTCCAATTTCTTTTATTTCTTTGATTTTAACAGGAATTAGGTTTGAATTATAGTGTTCTAAAAGTTTTTTTCTGATTTCTGGATTTTTCGTATTTTCTATTAATCTTTCTTTAAATAAAATCTTGTTCAATTGCCTTTTATTAGAGAAGAACCCAGATAGACCAAATTGGTGAACTGGTTCTCCATGTTCTCTGAATAGGTCTCTTATCTCTTTACCATTGACCAATATTTGTCTAACGTTGCTTCTGTCAATTCTTGTTGAAACCAATTTCAATAGTTTTTTTGATTTTTCATTGGAAGAAAAACCAATGTCTTTAGAGAATTGTCTTATCGATTCAGTGTCATCTATAACCAAGGTATACCTTGTTTTTTTACTATAAGGGTTCCTTTTATTATTATACTGTAAGATTGAAGAAATTATTCCAAATCTTAACAGAGCGATTTGTAATTGCTTTTGTATACCTCCATTATTAATCCCAAGACCAATTCTATTTGATGAAATATAACCCTCGGCATCAAAAAAACCAGCAATAAACGCTGCCAAAGATTCATTACTTGACTGAAGGATAAGTGGAGGTATTTTTTCATTTAACGTCTTCTGGTTCGCATCAAAAATCTTTTTAAATAGATGAGTAATAGTACGACTATAAATTCTAATTTGGTAGTAATTTTTATCTTTTCTATAATTAATATTAGCTGCAACACCAAAGATTTTTTCAATTAATTTTTTGTAAAATTGAGCAACATCCTCTCTTTGTTCAGAAAAAGATAGTCTATCCAATTCATAAGATCCATCCCCCAAGTAATATCCCAATAATCTTGCAAAATCTCTGTTCATTATCTTGGGAATCTCGACCTGTTTTGTTTCATCAGCCCTCTTTGGTGTGTGTGTAAAATCTATTTCTTTATCTTTCAATTTTAAATTTATTTTTTCAGGCATAATAAGATAATCGCCTATTTTAATCTTGGAGAGTGGTTTTTCCTCTATTCCCTTCTCTGTTCTCACAAAGAAAGTATGGTCAAGGGAAGAATTTATTTTTATCTGCGGATATTTAGTGATCACTTCAAAGACCTTCTTATTATTTTCCCATCTCGAAGTAATTTTTCCAATTGTAGTCGTCTGCCTCTGCTTATCGCACGAGAGGAGATAGGGCCTCTTATTGCAATTTTTTAAAGAGATTATATCTCCATCATCAAGCATAATCAAACTTTCTGGGTCTAAACACTGGCCCCCGGTCTTGAACTTTCCAGGAACTCCGGAGGTTAGATGTTTGAGTTTTGTGACAGCCTTGCCCTCAAGTACTCCAATCGTAGCTTCTCTTCTATCCATGACTACGAGGCCGTAAACATCAGTCGCCTTAAGCATTTCTTTTAAAGGATCTAGAACAAAAATCTGATCACACCTATAGAACTTTACCCTCAATGGCTGCGGAGGTTCAATTGCCCAAATTTTAAGATCTGGCTGGCCTTCGTTCTTGCTTATATTTCCACAGAACAATACCAATCCATAATCTGGAATCTTTTTATATAATTTTAAGTGCCTTATTATTCTTTCAAGAGCATCAATAACATTGGTCCTTGTTGTCTTGCTTTTGATGTTCTGGGCGGTACTCTGTTCAGAAACAATTTGATTGGCTATCTGATTTATGTTTGAACCTTGCGGAGCATAGACTGTAATAAGTTCTGTATGTCTCCCTCTGTACTGTTCAAGTTCTTCAATCAAATCTCTAAGCTGGGCTTTCTGTTTTTCTTCCATTTTTATAGGTATATCCTCTATATTCTAAGAAATCATTGTTTAAAAAGTTATAAGTTCGGGCATGATAACAAACAGGGAGAATAACCTCACTTCTTCTTGAGATAGTTTTCTTTCCAAATAGGATCCATTGTTTGATGGCATGCCAGATTATATGTTGGCATGGTTCCATTTTCAATTAACTTTTTATACAAGGTAGCTCCCTCATCAAAAGGTTTTGCTCCTGTTTTTTTAAGAATTTTTAAGAATTCTTCTGAATTATCTCTTATGGGGCAGGGCATCATCAAATTTCCACATCCATAGGTATTGCCTCCTTGGCAAGCACATTTGCCTCCGAGTTTGGCATTCTCTTTTTGTTCTTTTTGGAACTCTCTTATTGCATTGAAAAGAGGTGCGTCTAGCGCATCATGTATCCTCTTATTATTTTGTCTTAGCGCATAAAGATTATTTAATGTGGGGTCTTTATCCTTAAAAGGGATAAATACGCAGGGAGTTATGTCGCCATTCCATAGAATGTGGAAATAACCCCCGGTTCCCGAAGAAGATATGCAGCCCTTTGTGACTGTTCCGCAGTTCCAGAAATCTGCCAAAAAGTATCCTTTTTTGATAAAGTCCCATGTTTTTTTCCACATCTCTACTCTTTGTTCGGGTGTGACCAGAAGTTCTGGATTTGGATTCATGCCCATTGGCATATACTGGAAAATCCATGCATAGGTTACGCCATGTTGATCAAACCAGAACTTGATAAATTCATCACTTAAAAGCAATTCGGCATTATGCCTCATCGGTGTTACAGATATTCCGAAGATTAATCCGTGATTTCTCATATTCTCCATTGCCTTCTCAATTTTTTCAAACATTCCAGGGCCCCTTCTTGCTTCTGTTTCTTTCTGAAATCCTTCGACACTTACTGCTATAACAACATTTCCTAGCTTTTCTAGCCTAGAAGCAACTTCATCAGTTATCATTGACCCATTAGTGAAAATATGGAACAGGCAATCGCTGTGCTTTTCGCAGATATCAAGAATTGTCTTTCCTTGGCTTCTATAAGCGAATGGCTCTCCACCAGAGATGACAAAGAATCTCATATTATATATCTCTTTTAGTTCTTGTATGGCCCCATCAAAAATATCAAACTCTAGAGTATGTTTTTCATAATTTTCTCCCGCATAGCAACCCTTGCATCTTAGATTGCAGACATTAGTTGGACTGATTGTGACAAAAGTGGGAATAAATTTCATTTTCTTCTCTTTGATTATTTTTTTTCTCTTCTTAGTCGCGCTCCCAATATCTCTTATTAGCAATGATCCCACTTTTGCAGTGACATTAGGTGAGACCCCTCGATCGAATGCTTTTTTAATGCTCTTGGCCATCGCCATCCCTATTAATTGGCTATCTAGCCTTATGGGTTGTTGAAAAACATCATCCTTGAATTTAGATCTAATTTTATTTTTAAGGTCAGATTGTTTAATCAAGGTATTAACAAGAGAGACAGTCGTGGCTACGAATAACTTTCCCATGGTCTTGTTTTGCATAAGCTTGGCTACGGCCGGAATTCTTTGTTGCGTGTTTGACATTTTTTAGTACTCTCCAATCATAAATAAAAAACTTATTTTTTAGATTTTTTTATTATACTGTATATACTTTTTGATTTTGCCAAAAATTACAGAAAATTGTCAAAAATAATAAAAAATTTGAGAAGAATTAAATTCACGAGAAACACTTCTTTCTATCTCTTTATAAGATGAACAATCAGCAGGATAACTCCAGATACATTTGCAGCATCAGCCAAGTTAAATGTAAGGCCTTTAAAACCAAAGAAAGGAATATAGTCTATTACATGTCCTAAGAATACTCGGTCTATTAAATTTGAAAGAGTTCCTGCAAAGATTAATGTTAATGCAATTATCAATAAGAAACTTTTATGGTGTTTGAAATAAAAGAAACCAATCACCAAAAGAACTGCAAGAGAGACAATAATCAAAAGAATCTTTGTCCAGCCCAGTCCTGAAAACAAGGAAAATGCTGCGCCCGTGTTTGTCACATATTTCAAGAAACCAATAGACCCTGCTTTTGCAAAGTATTTCAGAGCATGATCGACAATGATGATAATTGCAGTGAGTATCAGTAAAAAAGATAGTTTTCCCATTTTTTATTATTCAAGACTGCCGAAGCACAAAGGTCTTGTTAAATTCTATATTTGTAATACCCATTTTTTAGTTATGCGCTTTTTTATAAAATAAATCTCTTTAATTATTAGTAGTCTCTCAAATCAAGCTTGTCCTGGACCCTACTCATTTTTCTCTCAATTTCTTCAATCCTTTCGATTGTCCTGTCTAATTTCCTATGCAATCTCTCAAGTCTTTCTATATGGTCTGAAGATAGAGAGGAATCAGAAGATGAACTTGAAGAATCAGAATAGCCATAATTTGAACTTGGCGAACCTGAACTTGATTCGGTGGGATCGTAACCGTAGGGTGAACTAGCAGGTCTCTCGCTTGAACTAGAAATTGACGATGAATTAGTTGATGACGAGGGTTCAGCGGCTCCGGCCATTGCTCCTAGAAATCCAAGAGCACTCTCTGAGCTTGATGAACCTGTTAATCCAATATCTGAAGGAGTTCCAGCAGGCCCTAAAATAACTTCTTTCTTTGGTTCAACCCACGGTTCTTCAGGACCCCAAACGATTTCTCTAGCTCCTCTTTTTTTGAATCTAACCATCTTTTTTCAAGTCTCTTTAACTTTTAAATTTTATGTTTTCATTCATGCTTCCATATGCCCTCTTTCATTAACCGAAACGAATAAAAACCTCTCTATCTTAAAAAGTTATGGCCGATAAAGAGGAGGGTGCTGAAAAAAAGATAACTAAGCAGAGTGTAGACAAACTGATAGCTAAGATTTGTCCCAGATATAATCTCTCAAAAGATCCAGATAAGGTAAAACCAACTGCTGCTTGGGAACATTTACTTCTTTATGACAGTACATCTGATCAACTAGAGCCAATTTATTTTTGGCTGCTTGATTTTATGCGTGAAACCCAGGGTTGGAAAGAGATTGTAAAGCTTGAGGATAATTTCGCAGCCTCGCCAGGGGGAGGTTATTTTTCAGAAGTTGGTGCCAAGGCGACAAAGATGCAAGAAGAAGGTATGAAAATAATGGGCACAATAAACACTTTAATCAGGACAATAATTAATCTTATATATGACTTGAAGGATTTTGAGATTAGGTTGGCCCAATACGAGCAAGCAGGAAATGCAAAAGATAAAAGGATGGCAGAATCAGGACTTCTTGCCCTGAAAAATATCTGGCTCGATAAAGTAGACATGCCGCAAAGAGGTCGGGGGTCTATACATCAGATGACTTATGAATTAGGCTATACCACTCTAAGAGATGCTTTTATGATTGCAACAGACCTTGCAGCAGTAGATAAGATGGACCTGAATGACCGAGTCAAGAGAGTCTTAAAACCAAGGATTGCAGAATTCTTTGTTTGGAAAGAGCGATCTGAAAAAGAATTAAGAAAAAGATTTGAAATTGAGAGAGCTTATCTTAAGAGTGAAGTCTCAGCTTTAAAATTATATACTCGATGGGCAAAGCCCTATCTAAAAAATGCAGAGGAATTGACAATGCGTGCCGGCTCTGCAAGATCTCCGGATTTAGTCAATGCATTCAACACGATGCTTCTTGAAGTGACTCTAATGGGAAGAAAGAAAGTAAATATAGATACTGCCTCTAATGAAAGATTTAATCCTCTCCCGCAAGCATTTAAAAGTTATAAAGAAAGAAGAAGTTATTATTCAATACTTGTGGTCTCATTTGGTTTTCGAGGCATCCCATATAGAACGCCACAAGGACACTATATCTTTGGAGGAAGGGTTGAAGTCCACTTTAGATCTTATGGATTAAATTCAGATGAAATAAAAGTTTTAGACCAAGAACTTGAGAAAAGTGACCTTGGTCTCGCTCTGAATCTCGTTGAAGATACAACTGAATCTTCTCTTAAAGAATTGCAGGAGGATTTAGACCATTTCATTAAAGGTGATGAAGAAAAGATTCCAAAAACTGAAGAATCTCCTTTGAGTTTTTTCGGTTTCGGAGGAAAAAAATCCGATAAAAAAGCAGATAAGGCACCAAAAAAACCAAAGAAATCACTTGGTATTGGAACAATACCTAAAGATAACTTTGAAGAATCAATACTAAGGAGATATGCGGAGATGAAAGCTGCAAAACCAACCTTCAAGCTCTATCACATCTTCAAAAAATCAAAAGGAATGGCAACCTTTGATGAGCCAGAATTTGACGTCCCTACAGATGATGTTACAAAGACAGTATATGAACCAGTCTGGCGTTGATAATGAAAATTAAATAATCCGATTAGTGCATAATCTAGATTTTATGAATTAAAAAATACTTGAATTCTTGAAAAATGAAAAAAAGTATTAGGGAAAAAGAAGCAAGAAAGATTTCTAAGATTCTGAAATCAAGCAAACTTGAAGAGCTGGAGATTAAGAAGATTGAAGAGAGACTCAAGAAAAAGGAACAAGAAGAAAAATCAAAAGAAGTAACCGCTGCCTTGGAGAATAAGGCAAGCGCAAAACCAGAGGAAAAAAAACCCGAGCATAAACCAGAACAAAAACCCTGGAGAAGAGTAGGCAAAAGGGACGAGAAGAAGGAGGAAGTATTAGAAGAGTGGCACGATGGAGTTTTCATAACTGATTTTACGCCAACTACAGATTCAAGCCCAATAATCAAGCAAGACAAAAAAACAGGAGGGGGCTTTGAGCCGCTTGAACAGGCCCTGGAAAAAGTTCAAGTCTCGGGAAAAGAAGAAAAAAAAGACGATAAAATATATTCTGCCTCAAAAATAGAAAGAGAGTATTTTAATGATGTCTACGCAGATGTAAAAGAGAAATATACCGGGAGAGATTGGTCTGAGGAAAGAACCTTTGAGCATATTCAAACAAAGGGGAGACATATGTCTGATGTTTCTCATTCCAGAGACGGCAGAGGCGGAGGCTCAGGAGTGGGCCGAAGCATGGGCCTGATTGAAGATGGAATGCTTTCTATGGGTAAAACCGGAAGAGACGAACACATAAAATATGATATGGCCCTACGTGCAGATAAAGATGAGCACATGGATGGTTTTGCTCCCGAATTTGAATCAAAATACAAACATAGAAAAAAGTTATAAATGACTCAATCGTAGTTATAGTATAAGAATATTACAAAAAAGAGTTAAAACAAAAGCGCATTAAAGAAAATAAAGCGCATAAACCTAGTTAATTAATTATATCAATACAAAAAGAGAGTAAAAATGCCATACGTAATCCCAAATGTAGAAGAATTTTATCCCGGAACTTATACTGCTGCGCCAAGCTCCGAGTATGGAGAGTTCTTTACAGGTTATAGAATGCCCTTCGGTAAAATTGGTTCTCCAACAAGTATTCAGACAGCAAATCAGATTAAAGAGGTCTCTGATAGATTGAGTGAGGGAACAAAATTAGTTGAACTTCAGCCAATCCAATCTGAAATATTCGAGACTATTCCAAAACAGCAGTTTGCCGAGGTAAATCAGTTGATGAAACTGACCGGAGCAAAGGCTTCAATGCACGCCCCTATGATAGATCCTGCTGGCTTCACTGAAAGAGGGGGTTGGAATGAATATACAAGACAAGAATCTGAGAGGCACATGATGGCCGCAGTTGAGAAAGCACATTTATTAGATGAAAAAGGAAGTGTTCCTGTTGTCTTTCATGCATCAATTGGAATTCCAGACAGAGAGTGGCTAGGAGAAAAAGATTCTTTGACTGGAAAAAATAAAGAGAGCATGTTATACTTTGTTAATAGAGAGACAGGAGAGTGGGGTCCTATCAAAAGAGAGGTTGTTGCGTCCCCGATTCCCTTCTATAAGAGGGATGAATACGGAAAACTTGAATATGGTCCTGATGGGCATCCGATTCCTGATCCGCGAGCAGTTCCTAAATATGAAACAGATTCTGAGGGAAGAATAAAACATGGGAAAGATGGAAAACCTATACTTTCGGGATATGAAGTGGATCCCATGTTAAGGCTTGAGGAGTATAATCAGAGGCAAGCAACAGCCCCATTATCGAGCATAGAGTACAATAAGTCGATTATTGAAAAAAATGTTGGAGCATATGGGCAAGTAGCAACTGTTCTTCACAGACAGAAGCAACTTGGTGAAGAACTCACTCCAGAAGAAAATGAAAGACTTCAAGATGCACAGATGGAACTAGGCACAGTAAAAAATCTTCTTGAAGATTATGACCTTGATTTAAGACAGCACTTTCACAAAGCCTATACTTTCAGCGATAAAAGAGGGCAGGAGATTCTTAGAGAGGAGATGAAGAAGTATGAACAGAATCTCCGTAGGATAGATGAATTAAGAAAAATCGATGGAAAGGTCATGAAAGAAGAAGAAATAATTCAAAGAGCTCCTGATCAATTTGCGAAGATTGTTGATGAGAGAAGCAAAGCAGAAAGAGTTCTTATCGAGGGCATGAGAAAAGTAAAACCAAATATTTTCGTGCCGACAGAAGAATTTGCTCTGGAAAAAGCGAAGAAAACAATCGGCAATGTTGCATTCCAGGCATATAAGCAGTTTGGAGAGAAAGCACCGATTCTTTGTATTGAAAATTTCTTTCCAAATACGGTCTTCAGCAGAGGAGAGAGCCTAAAGAAATTGATTGCGGAGAGCCAAAAGTCCTTTGTTGAGAGAGCAAAACAGGAAGGAATGAACGAAGATACTGCAAGAGCCATGGCCAGCAAACTCATAGGGGCAACCTGGGACCTTGGCCATATAAATCTCATAAGAAAGCACGGATTTGGAATTGAAGACGGAAAATTTAAGCCAGATAAGTTCGCAAAGGCAATGGCTGAAGAATCTAAAGCAATTGCTCCTTTTGTCAAGCATGTTCATTTAACAGATAATTTTGGTTATAATGATACTCACTTGCCTCCTGGAATGGGAGAGGTTCCATTTAAAGAGGTTCTAAGAGAACTTGAGAAAGCAGGTTACTCTGGAAGGAATATAGTTGAAGCAGGAGGTTTTGTTGCACAGAAATTCGGTTCGCCATCTTCTTATGTTTTAGAAGCATTCGGTTCACCGATTTATGGCGCAGCAGCAGCTCCCTACTGGAACCAGGCAAAGATGACTTATGGTTTTCCTCAGGGATATTTCTCTGGCTATGGTACGATGCTTCCTGATCAGCACTTCAATACTTATGGCTCTGGTTTTTCATCACTGCCTCAAGAACTCGGAGGACAAATGCCGGGCAAGGGCCAGAGATTCTCCGGCGCCCCAATGGAGTAGATTTCTTATATAAAAAACTTATAATTTATGAATATATATTCATAACTAAAAAGCGCCATTGAAAAGATTTAAATATCTGATTTTGAATATATATGCATAATGGCACGTCCAAAAAAGAAGAGAAACCTGGATCATAATATTCAGTGTCACGAATTTGTTCCGCTGACAAACGTTTGTCTCGAGAACATACATCTAAGCAGAGAGGAAATTGAAGCGATTAAACTTCATGATCTTCTATGCATGGATCAGATTCAAGCATCAAAAAAGATGCAGATATCTCAATCGACTTTTCATAGAACCCTTGTATCTGGAAGGAAAAAGATTGCAGACGCATTGATTAATATTAAGGCAATCAGAATACACAGAGAATAAGGATAATTTCAGTTTGCTACTTTACTTTATCATAATCCTCTTTTGAGCCTATGTCTATCCACTGGCCCTGAAATGGAAACGCATAGACACTCTCTTCTTTGTAGATATCTTTCAAAAAGTGTGTAAAATTTATGTTTGAACATAATTTGCTGTCTTTTTCAAGATCTTTATAGTATTTCTTCAGTTTCTTTATGTCTTTCTTTCTTATTGCATAAATTCCCATGACAATAAGGTTTGATTTCGGATTTTGCGGCTTTTCTTCAATATCTATTACCTTATTATTCTCATCAATTTGTACAACCCCAAACTTCTTTGCTTCTTCTTTATTCTGAAGAGCATAGCAGGTCATGCATGGTGCTTTCTTCTCTTTGAAGAATTTTATAAATTCATTTAAATCAAGTTCAAAGAGATTATCTCCGAGGATTATAAGAAGATCGTCTTTTATTTTATTCTCATCAATAGCCATAAGTGCTCCAAAAATGCCCCCTTTTTGGTTTTCAGGCATTGTTGAAAGTTCATTTACAAGATAGAGTTTTTTCTCACATTTCTTCTGAGATTGTATTGCCCATTCAAGGAATTTGAAGTAGAATTTCTTATTTGAGACAACATAAACCGCGTCAATATCCTTTGTAGTATTTATCTTTTCTATGATATGGTTCAGAATAGGTCTTTCCTTAACCATTAGCAGTGATTTTGGATGGTTCTCAGTCAGGGGATAGAGCCTAGTGGCGTAGCCTGCACAAAGGATTATTGATTTAATTTTGTTCTCCTGTATTCATGTCAGTTTTCATAAAAATCAAGATAAACGGACTTTTAAAGGATTTCTATTTTTTTATTCCTAGATGTCTGGCCCTGTAGGATCCTGATTTTTGAGCTGGAAACATGAAACTGCTTAGCCATGAGTTTAATCAGCTCAATATTAGCTTTATTCTTTTCGGGGCTTGATTTTAGATAAGCCAATTTATTTTCAGCATCAAACCGAGACTCTCTCGAACCAGGCCTGACTTTAATAGTAAGAATCATTTTAACGAAGGATAAAGTTTGATTAAAAAAAATAAAAAATGAAAAAATTTAATTAAAAAAAGATTTTATTATTATCTCTTTTTTTTCTTTTTACCGCCTCTGGCCATCTTTGCTTCGCAGACATTTCCTTTTCCGTCTACGTAGTATAGATATCCTGATTTTCTCTTAACGACGTTCTTTACTAAGACTTTTCCCATTTGATTTTCCTCCTTTTTTGTTTATTTATGAAATCTAGATAATTATAGACGAGAAAGATATATTTAAAGCTTTCTATTGTCGACGGCATAAGGGAGGTTTGTCGTTGGGAAGATGTTTTCACTTTAGTAGGACAAGGTTTTTATGAAAAGAGGAGATACTACAAATTTAAATACAGGACTGATTATTTAAAAAATAATACTATGGAGATTAAAAAAGTCAGTTTTTTTTATAAAGGAAAGGAGATCACGGCCCATGCTAAGGTTTGTAAGAGCCTTTCTTCCCAAGTTCTTGGAAAGATGTTTAACCTTTCAAAGCGCCCGTTGCTGTTTATATTTCCAAATGAGCAGAGCATAGCGATTCATATGCTGTTTGTGTTTATGCCTTTGCAGGTCATATGGCTGGATAAGGGTATGAACGTTACAAAGGCAAAGAAAATGAGGCCCTTTATCTCCTTTGAAGAGGGAAATGCTAAATATATTCTAGAAATTCCAACAAATTTCAAGGAAAACAAGAATGTACTATCATATTTTAATGACTGAGAACTGCAATTCTGAGTGCAAATACTGCTATGAGAAATCCTTTAAAGAATTTGGCAACGACTTAGATAAAAAGTTCAAGTTTGATTTTTCTGAACCTACCTCCAGCCAGGTTGATATCAAAAAGTTAGAAAAATTCTTAAGCAAGGACAAAAATGCAGTCGTCGTTTTCTATGGCGGAGAACCCTTATTAGAGATAGAGAAAATCAAAGAAATTATGGATAACATCGATGTTCCTTTCAGGATGCAGACCAATGGTAAGCTTTTGGATAAGCTTCCTTCAAAATACCTAAACCGAATAACCAAGATTCTAGTTTCTCTAGATGGGGATGAAGAAAGAACAGACTTTAATCGAGGCTTGGGAACGTACAAAAAAGTTATGGAAAATATTCACTTAATTAAGAAAAATGGATACAAGGGAGAAATAATCGCAAGAATGTGCCTTGATTTCCCCGATGTCAATGAACAAGTCCAGAATCTGATTAGGCAAGGCTTTGATTCGGTGCACTGGCAGCTCGATGTTGGATTCTATAAATTTGACTTCGATGAAAAGAAGTTTAAGAAATTTGTTCAAGATTACAATAGGTCAATTTCAAAACTAATTGATTTCTGGATTAATGAAATGCGAAAAGGCAAAGTCTTCAAGTTATATCCTTTTTTAGCGATAATGAATTCCTTGTTAAAAGGGGATAAATCCGGACTAAGGTGCGGAGCAGGTTATGGGGGATACGCTATAACTACCAATGGTAAGATAGTTGCCTGCCCGATTATGAATTGCATTGAGGATTTTTATGCAGGAAACCTAGATTCAGATCCAAAGAATTTGAAGAAGTTCAATGTTCCTGGCTGTGACCATTGCGATATCAAGGATATTTGTGGTGGCAGATGCCTATACTGGAGAGAAGCTAAATTGTGGCCAAAAGAAGGAGACGAGCTTATTTGCAACACAATAAAGCATCTTGTATCTGAATTACAAAAGAAATTACCAGAGATAAAAGGATTAATTAAAAAAGGCATAATTAAAGAAAAGGATTTTGAATATGAAAAGTATTTTGGGCCAGAGATTATTCCTTAAATCAAGGTTTTTTATATCTACGTAGACAAATTAGGTTTTGCAAAGTTGTGAACTTAGAGTTCACCAAAACCTTTTTTATGCATTAAAGTTATTTGACTTAACAACTGATTAATTATTAAAATCCCATAAAGAATTCTGGTTTGGGTCTTTATCTTCTTCATTCACTATTTCTTCTTCTGGTTTGAACTTAGGAACGGGGAGTTGTGAAAAATCAAATTTCTTTTCATTTTTTATGAATTCTTTGTAGAATTTGTCAACTGTTCTTCTCTGGACAAAGTCATGATGTCTGAAACCGCCACCAAACGTTTTAGGAATATGGAGAAGCTCGTGTATCAGGGTCTTCATCCTATCTTCTTCAGACATCCGGTCAAATTTCTCTGACAAGATTTCAATGATATAGGCAGGTTCTATTTCAAGGACTTGCTGCATAATCTTTGGCAGAGTATGGCATCTAGCGATTATATTGCTTGAGCTAGTTCCGAGACTTCTTATACAGAACACTCTTTCTGCATTAACATGGTCCATCTCAAGGACAGTTATTATTCTTCTCACCGCATTTTTAATATCTTCAGCTTCATGATATTTTATTCCCATCTTTCTTTGCCTCCTTTAGTTATTTAGGTTAGGAGAAAATAGAGGTTTTAAGGATTGTGGTTCTCTTTTTGATAGTACTTTATTTTAGATTTTAATTATTTTGTACCCTGCTAGGCCAAGATTAAAGATGTCTGTCTTTCCGAGTTTAGATTGACCAACTGCTTCATGTATATGACCACAGAAAACATATTGCGGATGTTCTTTTTTTATATAATCCAGAATAAGTTTGCTTCCAGCGTGTTTTCCCTGCCAAGATTTTGGGGCAAGAGGATTATCCACCCTATCTAGAATTCCGTAAGGAGGTATATGTGTTAGGAGAATATCGATTTTAGGAATTTTTTTAATGAATTTTTTTACATCCGGCTCGCTCTTTTTTGCACTTGCCATATACCCCTCTTTTTCCAGAGAAAATCTCTT
Source organism: Candidatus Woesearchaeota archaeon (assembly GCA_964481435.1). GTDB lineage: Archaea > Nanobdellota > Nanobdellia > Pacearchaeales > UBA284 > JAPLYB01. The sequence goes on along the minus strand of CAYZTH010000014.1, from coordinate 3,584 downwards.
TACCCAGTCAACTTCAGTATAGAACGGAACTCCGGCTATTTTTATTCCTTTGAAATTTATGACTTTGAAGCTTATGTTTTTGACATTCTTTATTTTTTTGACTTCATCATCAAAAAAAGGAATTTCAAGATGGTCCTCCTTGTTTATCTGGATTTGTTTAGCTTTGTTCCATTCAGTATTCCCATAAACAAAAAAGGTGGGCTTTTTTGAGAAATGCTTCAAGACGTCTATTGCAGAATCAATTACTTCTTGATACATACTGGTGACTTGTTCTTTTGTCAGCATGCTTCTCCAATTCTGTATCTTTTTTTGTATTTTGTACTTGAAATAATATTTTCGAGTCACTTCAGAAGTAGCTAAGTCTCCATTGAGAAGTACAAGGTCGATATCTTTGAGGGAGATGTCCTTCAGTTTTTCCAGCTTTCCATGGGGGTCTCCAATTGCTAAGATTTTCATTTAAGATTTCCCGCCCATCCATCAATTTCATCTAGGACTTTCTTTGGAGTCAGAGCTTTGAGCTTTTTTATAAGATTTTTATCTTCAAGCATCGCTTCATTTATTGGAACACAAACTCCATCAATAGAGCACTCTGCTTTTATTGCAGGCTTTTTATAATGTAATGAGAAAGGAACTCTGGCAAGTTTTCCAGAGGGAGTTCCAGAAGGATCAAGAATGATGGTGTCCCTGATTTTTTCATGTCCCCCTGATACCTTTATTTTAGTCTTTTGTTGGATAATTTTTGCCCACCTAGATATAAATGAGGGTTGTTCTTCATTTTTACTGTAGGAAATATAATCTGTATAAAATTCATGCTCTTGTGGACTCTTCAAGATAAGATATATGTGAAATGAAGAGCCGGTCCAGAGAATTATTATTTTATATGAAACAAGTTTATTGAATTCTTTATCAGACTTTATTGTTCTGATAAGTTCAAGTGCAACTTGCCGAGCTTGTTCAGACGAAAGATTCTCTCGGTCTATATCAATAAAAATTTTCTCAATTGGCTGACCTTGTCCCTCTCCATTTGTTGCATAAAAGAAGTCAATGCACTTATTCGGAGGAAAGTAGAGCCAGGCTCTCTCCTGAGTTTTGTTGATTTTTTTATTTTCTATTGCTTGCTCTCTTGGTGTGCTCTTTCTCAGGTCAAAGAACTTGTCATTTATGTCTTTAGAGCCCATATTCTTGATGTAAAGTGCAGGATCTTTTGAGCCTCTCCTGATAAAAAAACCAGGACCTTTACTTGAACCAAACTGCGGAATCCAAATCTTAGAGGCAATTTCCTTGTCTTTCAAGAAACTTTGAACATGTTTATTCTGGGATATTTTTGAATAATACTGAAGAACATCAAATTTACCTTTTGGTTTGATTGGATTGTTTATTTCGCCCTTTTTCATGTTATAGATAGTGTATTTTGATTTAAAAACATTATTAGAAATAATTAAAAAGATAGCTTGGCTTTAATTTGCATGAAATTAATTATAACACGGCACGGGGAGACTATTGAAAATCAGAAAGAGATTATTCAGGGACACCTCCCTGGAAAACTATCTGAAAAAGGCATGGGGGAGGCAAAGAAAGTTGCCTTGAGATTAAAAGGGGAGAAAATTGACTATATTTATTCTAGTGATTTAGCGAGGGCAGCAGATACTGCTAAGGAAATAGCAAAATTTCATCCAAAAGTTCCTATTGAATTTGTCAAAGAATTAAGAGAAAGGAAGTTAGGAGACCTTGAAGGAAAATGCAAAAAAGATCTTGGTCTTGTTGGAGATAAATGGAGCATTGTAAATATGAACTCAAAAGATTCTGAGTCCCTAAACGAAATGTTTGAGAGGGCAAAAAAATTTATTGATAAAATTCTTGAAAAGCATTTAAATGATACTGTTTTATTTGTTTGTCATAATGGCATCAAAAAGGCACTTGTTTGCGCAATAACTGGCAAAAAATCAGAAGATATCCCCTTGTCACAAAATTTTAAAAATACAAGCATTAGCATTTTTGAGATAGATAAAGAAAGGGGTCATAAGACACATGTTCTAAATTGTGCCAAGCATCTTGATTAAAGGCTCAATTTCTCATTTAAAAAAGATTTAAATACCTATTTTTGGATAACTTATCATGGGATTAATGAGTGCTAGAAAATTAAAGAAAAATAGACAAAAACTCAAGTGGAGTCACTTTGGATACAAAAGAAGGCTTCTACACTTGAAATCGAAGACCGACCCTCTAGAGGGAGCTAGCCAAGCAAAGGGCATAGTTCTTGAAAAAGTTCAATTAGAAGCTAAGCAGCCAAACTCCGCAATGAGAAAATGCGCCCGAGTCCAGCTTCTAAAAAATAATAAAACCATAACTGCCTTTTTGCCAGGAAATCTTGCTCAAAAGTTCGTTGACGAGCATGATGAAGTCTTGGTTGAAAGCATAGGCGGGAAAATGGGAAGAGCTAAAGGAGACATTCCTTGCGTAAGATATCAAGTCATATCCGTAAATGATCAGCCACTAAGCAGACTTTCTCATGGAAAGATTGAGAAAGGTAGGAGATAATTATAATCAAAATGAAAATATTTGACATATTTGAAACAGAAAACATTGAGATCAAGGACATGGGTCTGAGAAATTATATCAATGTTGAGCCAAGATTGACTGTAAAGAATCATGGTAGAGCAAGAGAAAGATTTTCTAAGGCAAAGATAAACATTATTGAAAAACTGATAAATGAATTAGCTGTCCCAGGGCACAGAGGAAAGAAGCATAAGATCATAACAAGAGTTTCAGGAAAATATACCCAAGAAGCCAAGGTCGTTATTGAAGCCTTCAAGATAATCCAGAAAGTAACAGGAAAGAATCCAATTCAAATTTTTGTAAGCGCAGTTGTAAATGCCTGTCCAAGAGACGAAGTCACCGCAATTGAATATGGTGGAGCAAAGTATCCCCAGGCAGTCGACATCGCACCCACAAGAAGGATAAGCATTGCTATGAGAAATATTGTTCATGGCTCTCATGATAAGTCTTTCAACAAAAAGAAGAAGATTTATGAGGCCCTGGCAGATGAGCTTATGAAAGCTGCTGAAAATTCAAGCGAAAGTTTTTCTGTAACAAAAAAGAATGAATTAGAGAAGCAGGCTGATTCTGCTAGATAAATATGTCCTGAAAAACAGAATTCTTTTTAAATACCTTATTTCTATGCTAAGATGAGTCCATCAATTGACAAAAAAGTTTCTGGGGCAATCGCCGAAGCAAAGCATGGGCTTGATGCTATAATCTGGGTTCGCACAGCTTTTAGAGTAAACGCTTCTCCCCCCGGTACTGAAGAATATAGGATAAAACAGATTTTTCTTACAATGAATACCTTGATGAATAGAATTTCAAGAGATAATCTTTATGAAGATAAAAGGCGATATGATGAACTGAGGGCCCAAGTTGCAGAAGATATTTCCCGTATATCTCAAGAGGATACAAGATTGTATTTTGAGGATTTCTTGCAGGTAGCATTTGGAAAAAGAAGATATCTCCCTGAGTAGAGACTCTTTTTCTTTAGTGTGCGTCCCACAGACATATGTCGTAGGTCAAAATAATCTGCTAAAATCAAA
>CAYZTH010000013.1:0-23127 GCA_964481435.1 Candidatus Woesearchaeota archaeon | reverse complement strand
AGATGAGAACTAATTTTCGGTGGCCTAGTGACATATGTCATGGTCTCGCACATCCTTTTAAAAAACGTAAGTTTTTTAAACTAAGGAATATGATTATTTTTAGATAAAAAAGGTAAAAATGAACTGGAATATTATTGTTGTGATTATAAGTTTAGCATTCTCAATGATTGCAATGGTCCTTGCCGTGAATGTTTTAAAAAGACTTGGGGGAAGACTTAAAACAACTGTTATTTTCTTGATTTTTACACTAGGAGTTATAGTTCTTAGGGAGATTTTGTCTCTTTTTAATCTTCTTCAGAATATCTTTATAGGCTTTGGTTTGCGTATATTGATAGCAGTATTTATCTTGATAGCAGTATTGAAGATTGGTGGGATGATAAAGGCCATAGATGGAGAGTATGGGCAAGTATTAAAGAAAGAAAAAGAGTGTGAGAAATTGAAAAGAGAGAAGAAAGCTGAGAAGAGAAAGTGATTCTATTATTGGTAACTTCGAAGTTAGTCTATAAGTTATTCTAGAGAGGTAAGTTAATTAAATGGCATTTGTGCGCTTGGTTTAGTGTTAATGCGCTCTCTTTTAATCTTACTTAGATTTATTCTTTAACTTCTTCCATATCTTTTAGTTTGACAAGGGCTGTGACTTTGTCATCAGGAGCTATTCTTATTATCTTGACTCCCTGGGTATTTCTGCCCATGATTCTTATATCTTTTACCGGTGATCTTATCACCATGCCTTTGGCTGTTGTGACTATTATGCTGTCTTTGCTATTAACTACTTGGATTGCGACTGCATCCCCATTCCTGTCTGAACAATCTATATTAATTATGCCCTTGGCTGCTCTGGCAGTTTTCCGGTAGTCTGTGACAGCTGTTCTTTTTCCGAAACCTTTTTCAGTTATTGTCAAGATAGTTGCTTGTTTTGATTCTGCTTTCTCTTTTTCAATCTCTTCAAGAGCCTTTTTTCCAAAAGTTTGGACTCCTACGACTTCATCTCCTTTATCGAGTTTTATGGCCGTGACACCGTAGGCTGCTTTTCCCATTTCTCTGATTTCTTTAACATCAAATCTATCAGCTATTCCTTTCTTGGTGGCTATAATCACTTCGCCATTTTCTTCAACTACTAGTGCATCTACAAGACTATCATCTGGTGGGAGTTTAGTTGCCATTACTCCGCTCTGGCCTATTCTTATGAATTCATCAAGATTAACTCTCTTAGCTATTCCTTTCTTTGTAACTATCAGGACAGAGCCTTTTTTATCTACAACGGGGATAACTGCTTTTATTTTGTCCTGAATTTGCAATAAATTGATGATTGCTTTTCCTTTGCTGTATCTTGTTGCTTCAGGAATGTTGTAGGCTTTTAGAAGATATAATTTCCCTCTCTCTGTAAGGAACAGTATCTGGTCGTGAGTATCGCAGGTGAATACATTCTGGACAAAGTCTCCTGTTGTCAGATCAGTGCCTGAAATGCCCTTGCCTCCCCTGTGCTGTTCTTGATACATTCTGATTGGCATTCTTTTTATGTATCCTTTAGAGGTCATTATGACCGCGACTTCTTCTTTTTTGATAAGATCTATTTCCTTTATTTCAGAAGTTCTCTCAGAGATTTTTGTTCTTCTTTCGTCTCCATATTTCCTTTTTATCTCTGAAATTTCTTTCTTTATAATTTCTAGAATCTCTTTTTCATCTGATAGTATTTTTTCAAGTTCTTTTATTAATTCCATTAGTCCTTTGTGTTCTTTTTTGATTTTATCTTGTTCAAGAGCAGTTAATCTTTGAAGTTTCATCTCTAATATTGCCTGCGCTTGTTTCTGACTTAGTTTGTACTTTGAGACTAAATTTTCAGTTGCTTCGGTTACATTATTGGATTTTTTTATCAGGGCAATGATATGGTCTAGGTCATTTAGGGCTATCAATAGGCCCTCGAGTATATGTGCTCTTGCTTTGGCTTCATTAAGGTCAAATTCGGTTCTCTTTCTTATGACTTTTTGTCTATGTTTGACATAAACTTCAATGAGCTGTTTAAGATTTAATATCCTGGGTTGATTATTGACTAGGGCAAGCATGATGCAGTTGAACTTATTTTCCAGGTTTGTGAGCTTGAATAGCCGGTTCATAATCAGTTTGGCATTAGCGCCTCTTTTCAATAGAACGACAACCCTAATATCCTCTTTTGCAGACTCGTCTCTTATATCTGAAATATCTGAGATTTTTTTATCTTGTACAAGTTTTGCGATTGCTGTGATAAGCTCGGCTTTATTGACTTGATAGGGCAGTTCGGTTATTACTATTCTGACCCTATCTTTTTTTTCTTCAACTCCTGCTTTTCCGCGAACAACAAAAGAACCTCTGCCTGTTTCATAGATATTTTTTAGGCCCTCTCCGTATATTGTCCCGTAACTTGGAAAGTCAGGACCAATGATAATCTCTCTTAATTTTTCAATTGTAATGGCCGGATTTTTTATGTAGGCTTGGGTAGCCTCACAAACTTCTGAAAGGTTATGTGGTGGCATAGAGGTCATCATTCCCACGGCAATACCTGATGAACCATTAATCAATAAATTAGGGATTTTTGCAGGTAAAATCTCTGGTTCTTTCATACTATTATCAAAGTTAGGAACAAATTTGACTGTGCCTTTTTCAAGATCAGCTAGAATTTCCATAGAAACTTCTGTCAACTTAGCTTCAGTGTTATGGCTTATAAACCCATTAGAAATAAAAGAATGGCATTCACTATCTACCTTGATTGAATAAACTTTTTGAATGCCACCACTCTCTATTTTTACAATTGGTTCAAATAAGTAATCATAAGTCAAAAAATATTCAAAAAGTGCAGAGTAATCTATTCCGGTTCTTTTTATTAATACTAAAGAAATTCTTTTATAATTTTTTTCCATAAAAGAATATCTATCAAAATTGTGCTTCAAAGCAAATTCAGAATCAGCATATTTTGTTAACCCTCTAATAAAATCTGATATAAAAGGCACATAATCAGTTATAGAATAATCTTTTTTATAATTTAAAATTACAAATTCTAATTTTTTGTTTTTTCTTTCTGAAAAAAACCTGATTTCTTTATAAAATCTTAAAACATTCCTTTTTCCCCTAATAGATAAGGTATATACAAAGTTATATTTATCGTATCTTTTTGCGCTTTCTATGCCAAATCTTAAAAGAATTATTTGTAATTCATTTATTAATTTTTCACTAGTTGAGCAACAACTTAATTCTATCTTCTTTTTTGAATAATTAATTCCACCATCTCCTTCAAAATATGTCTTTAAGAATTCTGACATTATGCTCTTAGGAGAGTTCAAAATTAGTTTTGGAACTTCTTTTCCAGCAGATTTAACAGGCAGTAATCCAATATTCCTTAAAAATTCTAAAGTATATCTGCAATGACATTCTAATCTGAAGTATATTTTTTTACCATACGAAGAGGGATTTTTTTTAAATTTATGAAGTTTGCTGTCTGGAAAAACAATTTTCCATTTTTTTTCGAATTCTTCTAAAAATTGTTCATCTGTATTGCAAAATTCTATTTTGTTTTGCAGGATAGAACCCTCTGAGATTAAAGCGCCAAGCAAGAAAGAAAGGTTGCAATCTAATTTTTCTGGAAGAATTCTTATGTGCTGATGACCATTTCGTTTTTCTGGCCAGCATTCTTTTAACTCAATTTCTTTTTCTGGCCAGAAAGTGTCTTCTCTTCTATCGATTACAGCAATATCTCCTTCTTTAATTTGCTCTAGTAGTTTCCAAATAAATTTTGGAGCACCAAATTCATCTTTTGTAATTATTAAAAGGGGATGATTTTTTGAGCCAGTCAAAGAATATCCCTTTGCCGTTGTTATTTTTATCGTTTCATGTTCTCCAGAATCAAACCATTTTGAGGTGTTATTTATTTTTTTATCTTTGCTTAATATTTTTATTTGTATTTCTTCTTTATCAGATATTTTATCCATTCTTTTTAAACCGTCTTGAGTTACAATTAAAGAATCTCCAGTTATACAATATCTTGAGGCTGCTGCAGGATCTGCATCTATGCTACCGAAGTTTCCTTGTCCTTTAACAAGAGGATACCTCAGAGAGAAGGGTTGTGCCATTCTGACCATCGCATCATAGATTGCCATATCTCCATGTGGATGATATTTACCCATACAATCTCCGACAATTCTCGCTGATTTTTTTGTGGGTTTATCATTCTGCAGGCCTAGGCCTTCCATAGTATAGAGAATTCTTCTCTGGACTGGTTTTAGACCGTCTTCTGCCGAAGGGATTGCTCTAGAGACTATGACTGACATTGCATAATCAATATATGAAGATTTCATCTCTTCTTCAATAACTGATTCTTCGACTTTCTCGTCTTTTGGGATTTCAAGGGTAGTCGCAGTTGATTTTCCATTGCCGTTGCTTTTGTCTTCTCCGTTCTCTGTGGCATCTCCATTAGTTTCAACTTCGTCTTCTTCCTCTTCCTCGTCTTCTTCTATGTCCTTTTTCTTTTCTTCTTCGTCTGGCATTTTTATTTTTTTGTGATATATTTTTTATTTGAAGATAGTTTACATAACTTGCGAATTGCGCGCTTCAATTTTCAGTTATGCGCTTCTTTCATTTTTATTAGCAAGTTATGTGGAATAGGGCTGCTTTTGTTGCAGCGGTCTTATTGAACTCTGCGACTGCATCCGGTGTTTTCTTTGTGACAAGGGATATGTTCTTCTTGTCGCACTCTCTCTTTATTCCGGCCTCTAGTCTGCTTGCTCCGCCGTATTGGCCTGTTCCTATTATCAAGACTCTTGGTGTTGGCTCTGTATCTAGGAGATATTGCACTTCTTCTGTACAGATTGTATGGTCTGTGCCATAGAACTGTTTGGCTGTTCCGCCTCTCCAAAAGACTTTCCCATTGCTATCTATCAAGATGTCCTTGTTGTAGGATTTTCCATCCACGACAATCTTGCCAAATTCTGTTTCAACAGTCATTTTTTGGTTTATCTTTTATTTAATTTTTTTAGCTTGATTTATCTGTCTTAACTAATTGGTTTCACCACGTTGTAAAATCTTTTGATTTTACTGAAACCTTCTTTGTTTTATGAATTATTGTTGTTTATATTTTATCTTTTATTTAATTTTTTTAGCTTGATTAGGAGATATTTTCTCCAATCTTTTTCAAGTTGTGTTTTTATAAACTTAACAAGTTCTTTATCTTGTTTGGATAGCTTTTTCTTTTCTAATTTTTTTATTTGAGTATAGATGCTCAGGTCTCTCCTGTTGTCAATCAAATATCTTTTATTTCCTTCTGTTATGATATATCTTCTCATTTTATTCTTTGGTATATCCTTATTATCTGTTTTTATGCGCTTTATTTTCTTTAAGTATGCATGTCTTTAGCTATTTGGATTTTGCAATGTTGTGCTCCATGCACCAAAATCCTTTATTCATTTTATATTTGTTAGCATATATTCTAATTTATTTATTAAATATCCAAGTTTGCATTCTTGGCGTGTTCGATTATGAATTGTTTTCTTGGCTCGACAGCCTCTCCCATTAGTGTTGAAAAGACTCGGTCTGCTTCAACAGCATCTTCAATAGTTATGACCTTCAGGGTTCTTGATTTTGGATTCATGGTTGTATCCCAGAGTTGTTGAGGATTCATCTCTCCTAGACCCTTGAATCTCTGGACATTTGTTGTCCCACCAAGTTTTTTCAGGATCTTCTCGAGTTCATCATCTGAATAGACATAGTAGTCTGTTGAACCCTTCCTTATTTTGTATAAAGGGGGCATTGCAACAAAGATTCTTTTGCTTTCTATCAATGTAGGCATGAATCTGAAAAAGAAGGTCAATAGAAGGGTCTTGATATGTGAACCATCGACATCGGCATCACACATGATAATAACTCGGCCATATCTTAGCTTATCAAAGTTGAAGTTTTCTCCAAGTCCTGTTCCAACAGCTGATGTCAGGGTATAAATTTCTTCATTCTCAAATATTCTATGGGGGTTTGCTTTTTCGACATTCAAAATCTTTCCTCTCAGTGGGAGAATAGCTTGGAATTCCTTGCTTCTTGCCATCTTTGAACTATTATGGACAAAAATACTTGAAGCAAGAGCAAAATTATGTGTTTTTGGAACTTCAATATCGTAAACATCTATCTTTTTATTCAAAAGTTCTATTCTTTTTATTTTATGATTAAGATTTTTGATTGCTTCTAGCATTTCTTCTTTGTCGTCATTAAAGAATCTTTTGCAGAAAGTGGTCATGCTTAGAATAGAATTATCCCTGTTTTCTACTCTAACTTTATCAAAATTATCCAAATTACTATCCTTCTCCAAAACTTTCTTCATTAATTTGATTGTTTTTGTGTAATAGGTTTTGTTATATGTAGAGTATCTTATCTTTCTAAATTCTGGAGTCCATTGTTCTCTTGTTTTTTGTCTTCTCCATAAGACCAGTATTTCATCTTTCCATTGTTCTTTGGCTAGACTTGAAAGACACTCTCTTGCATCTGGATTTTCTTCAAAGAATTTCTTGACTTTTTCAGCAGCTTTTTTTCTGTTTTCTTGATTTGACCAGTATTCTTTCTGTTGTTTATCCAAACGTTCATTATTTTCCTTTCGATATTTTTCATTGGTGTTATAAAATTCTTTAAATTTATTGGCCATAAAATTTTTGTATTCTTCATCTTTCCATTGTTTTTTTGCTCTTTCAGAAAGCATGTTTCTCACTTCTGGCTGTTTTGCCCATTTACTCATCTTCTGTTTATATTCTTCTGTTTGATGTGCAAGCTTTGCTTTTTCTTTTATGTCCTCTCTGTGCAATGTCTTTTCTAAAAATTGGGTGTGAAAGATTAGATGTTCCTCTTTTGGGATTCTTATAATATTTGTTGGATTATTGTCTCTTTTATTAAAATTAATGTGATGTTTTGAATCTCCCTGTTCTTTTTCATAAATTCCATTTTCTAAATTATAATTATCCGCTAGCATATGCGTAAAAATCCATCTGCTTTTTTGGTCCCAAACCATCTCATATCCATCAATAGTTATTCTTCCGCCGATTTTTGAGATTTTTCTATTCAAAGGCATTAAAGAATCTTCTTTTGTCAAATTTTTGGCCTCTTTGTAATCTCCATTTCTCAACATAAATTTGTGATCTGGGGTGCAGGTAATTTCTTCATTATTATCTAGAGTTATTTTAATTACAGAAGCTTCTTTTTTAGTAATTCTGGGGTTTTCTATTTTCTCTATTCCCACACTTCCATTTTCTTGGATAGTATAACAAAAATTTTCTTTTCCTTCTTTATTTTCTCTAACCAACTCTTCAAAAGAGATATTTCTTCCATCAGCCAATGCAATTTTTGTATCTCCTGAAAAACAACCGCCTGCAGATTGTCCTTCTACTATGAATAGTTCGGTCTTCTCAAGTTTTTTTGATGAACAATCAGCTAGTTTTCCCGGTAGCGCTCCAGAGCTTAGGGCGCCTTTTCTTCTTACCATATCCCTCGCTTTCTTTGCTGCCTGTCTTGCTTTAGCTGCATTGATTACTTTATTGACTATGGCTTTTGCAATTGCTGGATTTTCTTCAAAGAATTGTGCTAGGGATTCAGTTACAATAGAATCAACGACTCCCTTAACTTCAGAATTTCCTAGCTTTGTTTTAGTCTGTCCTTCGAATTGTGGAGATTTTAATCTCAGGCTTATTACTGCAGTTATTCCCTCTCGAGCATCATCTCCCTCTAGTTTTACTTCGGATTTTATAGTTTTTTCAGCGTAGTCGTTTATAACTCGGGTTAGGGCTGTTTTGAATCCAGTTATGTGGGTACCGCCTTCGGTTGTATTGATGGTGTTTACAAAACCAAATATTCTGTCTTGATATCCTTCGGTATACTGGATTCCTATGCTTATTACTGTAGAATTAACTTTCTTCTCAAAGAAAATTGGTCTAGAATGGATTGGGGTTTTTGTGTGATTAAGCCATTTGACAAATTCAACTAATCCGCCTGCGAAGTTAAACTTCTCTTTTTTCTTTGTGTTCTTGTTTTCATAGTTTATTGTTAATCCTGCATTTAGGAAGGCTATCTCTCTTAACCTTGCTATCAAGACCTCATCATCGAATTTCATGACTGAGAAGATAGTATCGTCTGGGCAGAAAGTGACTTTTGTTCCGATCTTGTCTTTCTCGCACTTGCCTATTACTTTAACCTCATCAATAGGTTTGCCGATCTTATAGCTCTGGGTATATATCTTTCCCTCTTTGTATACCTCAACAATCATTTTCTTTGAGAGTGCTGCAACAACAGAAATACCTACTCCATGAAGGCCTCCGGAGACTGCGTAGGACTTATTATCAAATTTTCCTCCGGCATGTAGCTTTGTGACTATAATCTCCATGGCAGATTTCTTATAGATTGGGTGCGTATCAACAGGGATTCCTCGGCCATTATCTTCCACAGTTACAGAACTATCCTCATTGATGGTTATCTTGATATCTGTACAGACTCCGGCAAGATGTTCATCTACGGCGTTATCAACTACTTCATAGACTAAATGGTGGAGTCCTTCTTTGCCCGTACTTCCTATGTACATGGCTGGTCTGAGCCTCACTCCCTCTAATCCTTCAAGAACCTTGATGCTTTTTGCATCATAAACTTTTTTTTCTTCAGTCATGTTATATATTTTATGGAGATGTTTATAAAATTTTATCTTTTTTTAGCCTTGGCAAAAAACTTGAAAATACCGTCGATAAAAGGCTTTTTGTCGTCGGTGAAATTATCTTAATTATAAAGAATGAAAACTATAAAAACCTTTCTCTTATTATAACACCGATATAAGCCTTAAATGGGCATTTTAAGAAATAATCTAGTTTATATGCTCTCATCAGTTGCCTATTTTTAGCGGGCTTTTCTGAAGAGCAATTTTTCTTCCGACATTATACAAGCTACCAATATTCTTCTTTAGGTTCTCATACAATGGAATTTCTTCTGATATTATGATCTCTTTTAAGTTATGTTCAAAAGGAGATCTTTCTTTCTTGAGAATGTCTATGTATTTATTGAAAAGAACCATTATCTTCTTTAATAACTCTTTCTTGGTTTCAACTAATTGTGCTACTGCTGCTATTTCGCCTTTCTCAATGCTTTCTGCTAGAACATCTTGGCATATCTTTAAACCTTGATCTATGCTTGCTCTGATCTTCTTGTTCTGGATAGAAAAGTCTGGCTGCTCTTTCCTTATTCTTGCCTGGACTTCGTTGACTTTCTTTTTGTCTATTTCTTTTCCGATGTCCATCATCACTTGGATAAGTGATTTTTGTTTGTATTTCTTGATGAAGAAATAGGCCCCAAGGGCTATCAATATGGCGATGATTATTATTATCAATGGCAAGAATGCTTTCTTTGTGATGTTCCAGAAGCCGCTTAAGTTGATATCTCCTGATTTTTTTGAACATTTATTATTTGCACAGCTTTGTCCTGAAGGACAGCCACAATCTTTACAACACGCGCTCTGATTTTCAGTGTTTTCACAAATATCATTTCCACAGACCGCTTTGCAATCTTGTGGACAGGTCGCCACATTTTCAAAGGTTCTGTCGCAGTAATTGTCTCCGCAATTGACTGGAGAAAAAATACAATCCAGTGGACAATTATCTAGAGTTTCCCCGATGCTAGAATCACAGACTTGATCTCCACAGTAACTATGGCTTGTACAACCTTCTGCCGTACATATCTGTCCTGAAGGGCAAGCACAATCTGTGCAACAGTTTGAAGGAGATTCGATAGTATCACAAACACCATTTCCACAGCTCTCGATTATGCTGCAGGTATTATCTGCGCAGTTCTGTCCTGAAGGACAGCCACAGTCTCTACAGCAATTATTCTGATTCTCATCGCCGCCTGTTGTTGTTACAATTGCAGTTTGGTTTTTCATGACGAAAGAACATTTCAAGTATCCTGAGGGAAGTCTTCCGCAGACATAGCAATTCCAAAGATATGATCCCCCGACGGTGAATACTTTATTAAATGATATCTCGATGTTCTGTCCATTTACATTCCTGAGTTCATCTATGTGCCAGCCAGGACTCCAGGACCCATATAGACTGATGTTATAGAGTTGAGAATAATTATAGGCTGAGCAGTTAAAGATATAGGTGCCTAGTTGTCTGTTACAATAGTTGTCTCCACAGTATCCGCCTTCACTGCCACCTCCGCCACCACCGCCACCACCTTCACCTTCTGAGGGCCTATTAATCAAGAATGTTCTTGTGTCTGATATGTTCTGGTTTATTCCATCGGAGCAGTTGATTCTCCAGGAGTAGGATGCGCCGTTTGAAAATGATATTGCTTGTGAACAGGTTGTTGCGTTATTGCAAACTTTTGTTGTTTGATATCTTCCTTTGGTATAGATGTTGCAGTCTAGGGTCGGAGAGTAGCTGTCTGTTGTAATCCACTGGAATGTGACTGAAGTTACACTTGAATCAAATTCAGCGCCATCTTCTGGAGAGAGGAGTGTAAGTTGGGGATAATTTGTATCAACGCTTAGGGTGTAGTTCTGAGAACCATAGCTGCACTGTCCTAGACCGTCGCAGACATAACAATTCCAGATATAGTCATTATTTGTTGTAAGTATTTTTGTAAAGGTTGAGTAGCTGCTCCTGCCAGAGGCAGTTTTTGTTTCATCTGCCTGCCAGCCTCCTGATAAATTTCCATATAGAGTTATATTTGATAGGTTTGTATCTGTTGCTGAACAGTTGAATGTGACGCTTGTTGAGTTTGTGTGATTTCCGTTGTTAGGTGTGTTCAAAGAAACTATTGGGGCAGTTGTATCTAGAATATATGTTCTGTTTGTTGAGTTGAAAACAGAATTGCTCGTGCTGTCATTGCAGAAGACATTCCAGTGATAGGCCCTGTCTGCTTCATTTGGATTTAGGGTATAATTGTAATTTATCCAGGTATTATTTCCCGGACTTAGTGTTATATTTTTGAGTTCCCATTTGTTATTCCAATCTCCGTAGAGAGCAATTGCAAAGACATTCTGATTATCAGTGCATTTTAGATCAAAGGTAATGCTTCTTGAGTTATTTATTGTTCCATTCACAGTCTGTACTCCGAAGTATGCTTCTGGGGGGATTATATCTACGCTGAATGTTCTGTTTGCAGTTACGTGTGAATTTCCTGCTTTGTCACGGCAGTAAACAGACCATTTGTAGTTTGTTGCATCTGGAATTCCTGCAACAGTTACATTGAACCAGGTGTTGTTTGTGTAGTTTGAGTTTGTGTAATTTGCAAGCCAGACTCCTGTTGTGTTTGTCCAGAGTTGCATTGCAGATAAGCCAAAATTATCTGTGCATTTTATATCAAAGACCATAGATGAGCTTGATGAATTATAATTGTCAACAGGGTTTGCTCCCTGATGGGCAATTGGATTTACTCTATCGCTTGTGAAGGTATAGTTTTGGGTTGACCATTCTCCGTCGCTTTCATTATCATAGGCAAGGCAGTTCCACATTACGCTTTTATTTTCTAGGCTTCTGTTAAAAGCAACAATCTCATTTTGATTAGTCAATCCTGTAACTGATTCGTTTGCAAGCCACTCTCCGGTGTAGTTCCAGTAGAATGTTACATTTTTTATTGTTCTTCCTGCGATTGATGTAAGATTACAAGTGAAGTTTGTCCAGGTCAGGTTTGAGTAATTATTATTTGCAGGATAAATAAGCTCGACTACAGGGGTTGGTGAGTTTATTCCAACTATTCGTGTTTCGCTTGTATTTGAGTTTCCTGCTAAGTCAGTTACAGTTACGGTGTAGTTGTAGTACCCATTAAATAGATTATGTTTCGTGAAGGTTAGGGCACCAGATGTCCAGGATTGATTCTGTTCTTCAATGCCATTCCAGTTAAGCCAGACCATGGAAGGATTAGTATCTCCCAGGCTCACGTTTATGATAACTTTTCTTATTGTTAAATTGGTCTCATTATCTGGTGTTGGGGCAATAAATGTTATTGAAGGATTTGTTATATCATAGGTGAAGTTAACTAAAGAACTTGCAGTATTATTTAGAGAGTCATTACATCTTATCTGTAATAAGTAGACGCCATCAGTCAGGCTTGATTCATTTGTGAAGTTGAAAGGAGAAGCTGTTTCCATTTGAGGGTATTCTGTTGCGTTTGACCATATTGCATTCACACCTGAAACACCATCAAAGCAATCACCATCGATACGTGGCGCATACTTGAAATAAGTTCTATTTAGAGGATAATCTATTGTTATGATTGGCTTGATAGTATCGACATTGAATGTTCTGTTTTGAGTTGTGTTTGAGAATCCAACAGAGTCATTGCACCAGACACCCCATTTGTAATTCATGCCTTCTGGAATTCCAATCACTTGAATAGTTAATAGAGTATTATTTGTGTAAGAGTCATTTGTATAGTTAGCTTTCCATGTTCCGGTTGTATTTGTCCATAACTGGATTCTTGATACAGCTGTTTGGTCATAACACTTTATCTCAAAGTTTATTGTGTTTTG
This sequence comes from Candidatus Woesearchaeota archaeon, assembly GCA_964481435.1. Taxonomy (GTDB): domain Archaea; phylum Nanobdellota; class Nanobdellia; order Pacearchaeales; family UBA284; genus JAPLYB01. The sequence continues at coordinate 10,619 of CAYZTH010000013.1, read as the reverse complement.
AGTTCCTTCGCCTTTTGAAATTGATGAATAATTATAATTGTTAACTGGATTATCTCCGAGAACAGCAACCGGCGCTGTTGTATCTACATCGAATATTCTAGGATTTGTTGATGCGGTGTTATTAAATGTATCATTACACCAGACATACCACTGATAATTATTTCCTTCTGAGATTCCAGGAAGAGTTATGTTTAGCCAGGTATCATTTGTGTAGGATGAGTTTGAGTAATTTACAGTCCAACCACCGGTAGTAGTTGTCCATAATTGTATCATTGAAACATTGATATTGTCATAACACTTGAAGTCAAAAGTGACTGAACCGTCTGAGTCGTTGTAGTAATCTATTGGGTTCTGTCCTTGGGTCGGAACAGGATAGGTTGTGTCTATATTAAAAGTTCTGTTCTGGGTTGTGTTTGTTAGGCCTGCGGTATCATTACACCAGACAGCCCATTGGTGATTTAATCCAGAGGGAAGTCCATCTAGGGTCCAGTTTATCCAGGTATTATTTGTATAAGTATCATTTGTGTATTCTGCCTGCCATGTTCCTGAGGCATTTGTATATAATTTTATCATTGAAACACTTACTGAATCAGTGCATTTCATATCAAAGGTTATAGAAGAGCTTGATGAATTATAATTGTCAACAGGGTTTGCTCCCTGATAGGCAATTGGAGAGGTCTCGTCAACACTGAATGTTCTGTTTGAGGTTATGGCAGAATTGTTTTGTGTATCATTGCACCAGACTGCCCAGTGGTAGTTTAGGCCTTGTGGAATCCCTTCAACACTTATATTTAGCCAAGTATTATTTGTATAGCCTGAATTTGAATAATTTGGTTGCCAGATTCCGGTGGTGTCTGTCCATAGTTGAATCATGGAGACATCTTCATTATCATAACACTTGAAGTCAAAAGTGACTGAACCGTCTGAGTCATTATAATAATCTATTGGATTTTGTCCTTGAACTGGAACAGGCATGGTGGAGTCAACACGGACAATCCATGTCTGGCTCCAACCAGCATTTATGCTATCATTGCAACTGACATTCCAATTATAATGCCCAGAGGGAATTCCTGGAATTGTGAAGGTTGTCAGTGTATTGTTTTGTGTTAAGGTGTTGCTCTGATTATATACTCCATTCAGATATATTGAACAATTTATTTTGATCTCTTCGTAGTCTGTTGCTGTAAAATTAAATTGATTATATCTGAGATAAGTATCATTTGCTGGAGCATTTAAAATAACTTCTGGGGGATAGTTATGATCTGCAAATAAACCAAAATAGGTTGTGGTTAGTTGTTCTGGGAGTGTTGTAGATCCAATATTGCTCCAGACATAATTATCATCTAAGTTTATACCTTGATTTGGTATGGAGCCCCAACCTATTCCTCCTGGTTGGGAATAGTTCATAGTGAGTGTAGATTCAAGAGCATAGCCTAATTCAGCTTCATTATAAGTTACATTTAAATTTACATTTTCATTAATGCCCCCCATGACTGTTTTAGTAAAATTAAAGAATTGGCTTATGTTTCTTGGAGCAGCAGGGGGGTATTTTGTTGGTGAAAGAGCGAAATCATTTCCAAAGGCAGATATATTGATTATGGTTGAGTTGAGATCTCCGTAGAAACGCATTCTAAGAAATCGTATCTCATTTGACAGTGAGGATTGGTTTGAATTGAAGGAAGTATGGTGAGAGTCATTGCCCATACTAAAATCTACGTATAAATCAGAGATAGAATTTAGTATCTTATTGTACGAAGCATGATAGAAATCAAAAGTTGCGCATGCATTATTTGCAAAGGTTAAATTTTGCAGGGTGTTATTGTTTGAATTTGTTAAAAGTATCATCTCCCTATTTGAAGAGAGAATTATTGATTGGGCAAGCACATTTGAAAGATTGTTAAAGTTGGAGTTTAAAAAAGAAAATAATGGCAAGCAAATTACTGCGGCGGCCTCTCCGTGAAGGCTAATAAAATACAGGCCAGATATCTGGTTGCTATTTGAGTTTTCTAGAATTAAAAATTTGAAGCCCTGGCCAATAAATTCAGTGGTATAGTTGTTTTCAATTAGGGAGTTGTTGTTTGATAGGTTGACTAAGAATCCCTTGTATGTAAGATTAATCATATTGTTATAGGATATTCTGCTCCCGTTTACGTTATAGATATCAAAAGCATAGGAACCTCCCTGGCCGGTTGTTGGATTTTCAAAAGTGTTATTTGTTATGTTGGTGCTTAGACTATTTTTAATTTGAAGACCGCATTGAGAGACATTTGTTATGAGGTTTAGTGAGACTGTGCTGTTAGTTACATTCTGAAGATAGAATCCTGTTGCGTTTACATCTCTTACAATGTTTGAAGTCAGATTATTTCCAGTAGCATCGTTGACTTTGAAACCATGGTTCTTTGCATCTGTAATATTATTCCTAAATAAGATGTTGTAGTTTGACGAGTTTATTTCAAAAGCACTTTGATTGGGCTGGTAAATGTAATTATTCGATAAGTTATTGTAGTTTGAATTAATTAAGAGAAATCCACCTAGATTTGACTTGTCAATTATGTTCGAATCGATATAAGTATTGTTCGTAGCAGCAAAGGTCATGGTGAAGTCGATTGTTGTCAAGTTGTTTGCTTGAACATAATTGTCTCTTGAATTATAGAGTCGAAGGCCATACTGTCCTCCTCCTTCGGAGTTGATTACATTGTGCGAGACATTATTGTTGTTGCTGCCTGAAACATAAATTCCTGTGTCGCTCGCATTGATTATGTTGCAGTATGTTATAGCGGAATTGTGGCCATTTGTCCCCGATCCAATTATGTGAACTGATTGAGTTACATGGGTGATACTGGTATTGGTGATATTCGTATTGTTCCTAGTAGTATAAATTGCATAGTTCCAGTTAGTGATATTTATATTTAGAATTGTTACATCCTTTTGGTAAATACGAATCCCATTAAGACCGAGGGTTCCATTTAAATTATTTCCGAGACCATTAAGTGTAACATTTTCAGAGGTAATTGAAATGCACTCATCGGTGGTAGAAGTTGTTATGCTTTGATTCATGCACCAGTTTCCACTAATAGAAATTGTAGTGCAATTAGTGATATTATAATCACAAGTTACAGCCAGGGCACTTGAGGCACAAAAAACTAAGCTTATAACTAGGATAGTTACAGCTAAACAAGATAAGAGATTTTTCATAGTTCCTCTTTTATATCCGAATTAGGATTAATTCATTTATAAATGTTTTTTAAGAGATTTTTCAGTAAATTTTTTTGGAGAAAAAAGAAAAATTACCAAGGGATTTTATGCTAAAACTTCAATCAAAAAAGATGAGAATTTTGACCTAAAAATGGTTAAAATTTCTGATTATTTTGTTACTAAGTAATAGTAATACAAAAGCTTTAAATATCTGATTTGCCTTATGAATTATGCAAAATCATGAAAGAAAGTCAGGAATGGGGGAAGTAGCAACAACTGTTATTGGGCTGGCGCTTGCTTATGGCTTAGCTAGCGGGTCTGTACTAAGCGTGAAGGGATATGGTTATGTTTATCCAAATAACCCCCCTTTTAGCGAAGGATATTGCTTGACACTAAAGAGATTACCCCTCGGAGATTCAATTGTGGGGAGTCTAGGGCCAACAGATGGATATTACGATCTAGATTGTGGAGATTTGACGGATACTCTAAGAATAGGGGATACTTTATTATTGCACGCTTATAATTCCAGTAATCCAAAGCAGTGTGCTGATTTGGTTGTTCCTGTTGATACTCTCCCATGTTTGTTATATTTGCGTTCTATGGTTCTTCGAGATTTCGTGTTGGGCACAGATGTTTTTTGTCCCGAGATGGAGAGAGTAACTAATACGTCTGGAACACAAGATCCATTAACTGTTGCATTTTGGACAATAGGGGGCGATACGGCTCATGCTAGTATTCCTCCTTTTGAAGGAAATAGGCAGTTTGATTCTCTTCGTCTTAATACTCAGCTCCTCAATAAAAATGTTGGAAACGGCGAGCCAATTAGTCTGAGAATTTATCGAGGAGAGTTAAGTGATACAACATCGGCTTTTACAGATACAACTGTCTTTATTCAGAGATACATTGGAGGACACAAAAATGATGCAATGAGAATTCCGAACATGTTTTTTCCAAAAACAGTTCTTACTCATGACGCTGGCTTAGAGGCAATTATTGCTCCGGCAGGCAATGTGAAGTTAGGACAAATCGTGACTCCGCAATCACTTGTTAGAAATTATGGGGAAGTTACTTCAATCATTCCTGTTTATTTCTCGATTTTAGATTCACTAGGAAGAGAGATATATAGAGACAGTGCTGAAACAGACAAATTGCTTCCTGAGAGCACGCAGATAGTTTCTTTCAGGGATTGGACCGCTGTTAAGGGTCAAGATGGAAACTTTCATCAACGCCAGAATTATAGGACTTATACCCCCGGAAAAGGCGGAAAACTTGAAGTTGTTCCTGAAACAAATCTTATTCTTCCAAAATCGTATGTGGAATCAGAGATAGCGGACGGGAGAGCGCAGGTTTTACCAGCATCAGGTCAGATTGGTGGTTCAATGGTAGCACGTTCTTGGACAAATATTGCAGGAGATGTGGATCATGGTAATGATAGTGCAGAAGTTAATCTAGAGGTAACTGGAATTCACGAATATAATTCAGCTCAAGTACCTAAGCATAAAAGCCCGCAGAGTCCATGCAGACCCGCTGCTCTAGCAGCTAATTTAGAGGCTCGTGCTCGAGAAGAGAACGTAGAAAAGGTTGAGCTTAGAGATGTTTCTGGAAGAATTGTGAGTGTTGGAAGTTATTCAGACGTTTCTTCAGGAGTTTATCTTCTGAGGACCATGTATAGACTGCAGCATGCTAAGCACCAAGAGGCTGTAATCACAGATAAAGTCGTTGTGAAAAAGTAAGATATAAATTATATTCATCAGAGTTGAGCGCTGACTTCTTTTTAGGAAACAGGGGGTTAATATTAGATATTTTTCAGTAAGACTGAAAAATATATAAAGCGTGATTTGTTGTATTTTTTAGTAAAGGAGGTTCAAAGATGGCTAAACTAACAGCGTGGCTTATTACCTTAATCGGTGTATTGCTTGTTTTAGCCCTTATCGTCCCAAGTGTCTTTTCAGGCGCATGGTTCGGCTGGGTTATAGCATTGATAGTTTTGATTATAGGTATAAGCAAGCTAATTAGAAACTATTCATATAAGAAGAAGTAGTTTTCCCAAAATCTTTTATTTTATTTTATTTTTTTATTTTTCTTTTATAATAGCTCTTTTATCTTTCTTATAAGTTTGTCGAGTTTAAGCAAGATAAGTCTTGAGTCAGTGAGTTCAATTTTCTTTCCATAGTAGTTTATAGAATTTCTCAATAATCTAAGAGAGTCAAATTCCAGAGCTAATGCTTCATCTTTTAGGATATTATTCAAAAAAGAGGTGTAGCATTCATGATTATAGATTTTGAAGTTGTGTTTAAGTGCTAGGGCTTCTAAAAGCTCTCTTAGGGTATCATAAAAGAGAGAGATGACTGTTTCTTTTGTCGTCTCGTTTACAGGCAATAGCTTTGCTGTTCTTTCTCGGTCATTTGAGGATTTAATAATATCCTGAATCCTTCCAGAATCTAATTCAACTTTTTTAGCGTAGCCTTGCTTGTTGCATTCTTGCCATTCCATTTTATCGTATTATGACTCCCTGTTCAATATTCTTTTTCAGATTTTCGTTTTTCATTGAATTGATGAAGTGCAGTTGCACTTTTCTTTTCAGTTTCTTTTCAATATCTGAAACATTTATCTCTCTTGATTCTGATTCTAGATAGAGGTCTATGTCTGACTTTAGGGTGTTTTCTGCTTTTGTCAGTGAGCCGAAAAGGATAATTCTTTTGTAAGCGATCATCTCATGAATTTTTTCTGTTAAAGAGTATAGTGTCTTGTACCAGTATAATCTTGACAACTGTTTAAACATAAAACTTTCTCTGTTTGCTCTAAAGTAGATATAAATCCCTTTATTTTCAGAGATCAATAGGCTCTCTTTTTCAAGTTCTCTAAGAGTTTTTGAGGCTGTTGGGGGACTTATTTCTGTCATGCCTGCATACTGTCTGACAGAGATATCTCTGTAACTATCCTCAAAAAAGGGTTTTAGTTCATTAAATATTTTTAACATCTGTTAAATTAAATTAACACTTGTTTATAAATCTTTCGCCATGCTTTAGTTATTGAGTATGTAACTGGGTTTTGTAATAATTTAAAAAGATGAAACTGCTATCTCCTAAGTAAAAAAAGAAGATAACATGGCATATACAAGAGCTCATCTAGAACACGCACTTATCAAGATCAAGGGAGAGATAAAGAGGCTTGAGCATCATAGGATGCTGCTTGAACAGCACAGGAAGAAGATTCTTCATCATAGGCAAGTTCTTGAACATCATAGAAGAACGACAGAGCATCAGATGTTAGAGGTCCATAAAAGGCTTGAACAGCACAAGAAGGTAGGCGGAACAATAATCAGGGAGCTGAAGAGAAGAAAGATGATTATGGCACAGATAAGGTAGATTCTTGGTATTTTTGTATATATAGTATTATAATATGGGTTTTGCGCGTTTGTGCTGCCGCAGGCAAAACCTTCTTTTTCGAGCATTAGGATTATTTCTTCTTGAAGATTTCGTAAAATGCAAATCCAAGAAAGCCTGCGCCTAGACCAATGAACATTGCTGCGGGGAGGTTATTGACTGCAAATCCAATACCAAAACCTATTAAAATTCCTGCAGGTATGAACAGGGCGCCGAGACTGCCTTTTTTCCTATTCTCTTTTTTGTTATCTATAACTTTTTTTGCCATTTATCTTAAAATTATGGTGGTTTTTATATTTTTTCTTTATGATTATGTAAATTGTGTTCTTGAAAGTTAGTGCGCGCTGATCTATTTTTATGAAAATTTTTTATCCGAACATTTTTAAACGCTTTTATCCTTTTGTTTTCGGAGGATAAAAATGGCAAAGAAAAAAGATATGAAAGGGAAAAAATCAGACAAGTGTGATTGTTCAGATGATAAGTGCGGATGCAAGAGCTGGAGAGGAAAGTGCGGCGGAGGCTGCGGAGCAGTCTATGGTCTTGGATTCCTTGGCTCAGCAATATACTTCATCGGACACGCAACAACATTCTGGGGCGGAGTCCTAGGACTTTTGAAAGCGATTGTCTGGCCCGTGTTCTTGACACTCAAGTTGTTCGGGATGTAAGAACAATAAGAATTATTTTTTATTTTTTTTATTTATGATTTTAAGTATTTCTGTGATAAAGAGAGAGGGGGAAAAATTATTGTAATAATGCTGCTGTTACTGCAGCAACAGCTACTATTTCATCTCTTACGGGGCCGAAATCTCTAGAAGGGCCGTTATATTTGCAGCTTCTTCTATCTTCACATAAGGTCAAATAACCCCCGCCTTGTATTGGTTCTCTAATTTCAAAATCTCTTCTTACAAATTTATGTCCCCGGTATGTGCCTGCAAATCTCACTTTCTCTTGGCCAAGAAGATGAGGAGAGTATTTTCCATAAGGCATAATAAAAATCGTTTCACTAGTTTCTAAGAAAGTAGCATCATGGTCTCTTGAATTCCACCATTCATCAATAAAAGAGGTTTTGTCAACCCTTCCATCCAGGGTCATATATCTGACATTCATGTTTTCTAAGATGATTTTGGGTTTTTAAGGATTATTGTGATAAAGAGAGAGGGATGTGGAGATTTATTTTATGATACATTCTGGCCTAACTAGAAAATCATCTGCTCTTGAAAAATAAGTCTCATGCGCATCCCCTTTTTTTAGCTTGAAAATACCTGCTTGTTTTAAAGCAGACATGACTGCAAAGTCTAGTCCTTGGTACATTCTAAAAAATCCTTCTACTCCTGCTGTTTGCAATGCTTCAAAAAGTGCCCTATCTTTTCTTGTGAAATCTATTGACCAGTGATAAACTTGTTCTCCAGCGATTGGGCCAATTATCTCTCCACTGCCCACTGCGTGTAAATATTCTGCTGGTCCTATTTGTACGACTCCAAAAAGAGTATTTGGCTGTTCTTTACTTATCAGCCGTGGTTTTAATTGATTAATCCCGTAATGAATGCAATCTTTAGGTAACCAGGTTGGTTTTGTATCAGACATTTTAAGCTGTCCTCCTACTCATATTGTACTCTGTAATTATTCTATTATCTGTCGGGTCGTAGACTATTCTTCCATCTCCATCTCTTTCCTTAAGGATTTTCCAGCCTGCATAGTGTCCAACACATTCAAGCCCATTTAGTCTTGCTCTAAGGGGGTCTCTCTCTTCTCTTGGTTGTTCCATTTTAATTTTTCTCAGAATTAGGTTCTGAAGCCTATCGCCTCAGAAAGGAAATGTGATTGGGTTATTTAAAGGTTTTTCTTCAGGTTTGTTTATTTCAAAGAATCAGGCATAGGCTTGTGAAGCTGCTTCTGGGCTCATGCCCATGGAAACTGCTAGCATTCGTACCGCAGCTCCAACATTTGGTTGTAATCTGTCAAGAAATTTTCGTTCTCCAGGACTTCCCGGAATAAGATCATAAGAAAAGAGTTTATCGGTAGTTAATTCTAAGTTATATGCGCCCCTATTAGGTCTAATCTGAACAACTTGATTAGGACGTAGGGGGACATATATCCAAGTATTTTCTACTCTCCCCTCTTTACTAGTACGATGAGGGGTTTTTGGTGCTAGACAGACTCTTGCACTAGCCCTGCCTGGTTGGGCATACTCAGCCGGAGTTTCACATAGTACTCCGAGTGCGAGATGCCGTCCGTGGCAAAACAAATTTACCGTGCTTCCAAGAATCCTTACTAATTGTGTTTCATGTACCATTTTATATTATCTCAGAATAAGGTTTCTGGTGACCATCACCTCAAAAAGACAGACTTTATTGGGTTATTTAAACCTTTTTCTTTAAGGGGTGCGGGCGAACGGGGAGAACTGATAAATAAGAATTATAGCAAAGCCTTGATTTTTTCTCTTATTATCTGAACCTCTTTTTCATTCAACTTACTCAGAATTTCTTTTGATTTATTGAGAAAAGACGGCGCTTTTAAGAGTATTAATCTTATTTCGTTAGAGTCTAGGACCCTGTCAACATAATATTGCGCGATTCCTCTCAATTCAAAAGCCTTGTTTATGATTTTAATATCTTCAGCTGAATAAAATGCAGATAGGGTGGATTTCATAAATTCTAGAGTGCATGCATGGATTTCGCATTTAATCCCTATTTTCATCAAGACAGCATAAAGAGAGTAATACATAGAATAATAACAAGCAGAAATTGCAAACACCATATTCAAGTTTCTCTCACGATTCATGGTACCTAGGGCATTTTCCGCCATGATGATGTAGCTCTGTGCTAAATTATCACTAGGATCCCTAAGCTTAATTCCATCTTTTGCTTTGATACACCAGTTTAAGTTCACCATATTAGTTCAATAAATTCCTCTATTCCTTTTAGGATAACATGATTTTTAATAATTTCTTTAATAAAAGGCTCATCTCTGTTGAATTTTGATTTCTCTGATTTGATTATGTTAATCTTTATATTATATGTACTTTGTAAATCGTTTACGTCAGAGATTTTTCCAATAACAAAAATATCCAAGTCTGAACTTTCTGTTTCTTTATTGTTTGCATAACTACCAAAAACAATCAAAAGACCTTGGGTTCTCTGTTCAAGCTTGTCAAATAAGTCTTTTAATCTAGAATTATTCTCTAAAAATCTTATTTTTTTGTTTATCTCAATTATTTTTATGATGTCCTTAATTTTTGGGCTGAATCTGTTAAGATAATAATACTTGTTTTTTCCTTCTGTCGAGAATTTTAGCACATGTTCTTTTTCCATCTTATTTAGCATGTTTGCAACTGTTTTTTGGTTCATCTTAAGTTTTTTTGCAATCTGCCTTCCATAAAATTTTCTAGAATAATCTGATGAAAATTCTTCCAATATCTCGAGGGTCTTATTATTGAGTAACATACTACTCATGTGAGTAATTAAGTATTTAAACCTTTCTCAAGGCGATTGTTCTGAGCTTTTTTTCGTGATGACAGAGAAACTGAAAAGTTATTTAAGTTTCTTCAGTAGTTCTATCATGAAGGCAGGGAGGTCGTCCGGGGTTCTTGAAGTTATTAAATTACCATCTACAACAACATCTTTATCAAGGTAATTTGCGCCTGCGTTGATAAGGTCATCTTTTATTGCAACAAAGCAGGTTGCTGTTCTGCCTTTTAGAATCTTTGCGCTGGCAAGAACCCATCCACCATGGCATATTGCGGCGATTGGTTTTTTCTGTTTGTTCATTTCTTCGACTAGCTGTAATACTTTAGTATTTATCCTTAAATAATCAGGTGCCCAGCCTCCGGGAATTACAAGCGCATCAAAGTCTTTTGCAGAAACACTATCAATTGATACATCTGCCTGAATAGAAGCACCATGTTTGCCTGTGTATTTTATCTTTTCAATACCAACAATAGTTACTTTATGGCCTGCTTCCAGCAGTCTGTATTTTGGATATAATAGTTCCAAGTCATGAACATATTTTTCACATAGTATTGCAACTTTTGCCATGTTT
>CAYZTH010000012.1:0-24194 GCA_964481435.1 Candidatus Woesearchaeota archaeon | reverse complement strand
TATCCATCCTATGGAAATATGTTTCTTTGCTATCGGGGCCCGGACCATAAACCACGGCACTTTCACTAGGATACCACTTTGTCACACCCATGCCCTCGGCCCTAAGCATCTCTTGATAAAAAGCAGTGAAGTTGTTGTTATAGATGACTTTTTCTGGGTTTGTGAGATGCTCCCAAATAGCATAATAGGGATTGGAGGTATTTTCTCCAAGCGTCGATAAGATTTTTCCAGGTATTGCAGGAGTGAACGTTGATACTGGCTTGAATAGAACAAAACCCGTAATATCTGTTACAATAAGAATTAAAGACAAACAAACTAGGACTGTAATCCATATCAAAACTTTTTTCATGTTTTTCCTCTTTTCTTGATATTATACATTATAATTTCAATTTATATAATTATCCCTTAATAACTCCGATTGGTCTCATTTTTGCAACAAGATTCCCTATTCCTGCTTTGTGTGAAACAGATACAACTTCGTCTATATCTTTATACACTTCTGGTCCCTCTTCAGCTATAGACTCCCAACTTCCAGCTTTAATTTCGATGTTTTTCTTCGCAAGATCTTGTTTGATTTTTTCTCCACTAAACTGTCGAAGGGCACTATGCCGAGACATAACTCGACCCGCGCCATGTGCTGTAGAACCAAAAGAAATTTCTTCTGCTTTTTTTGTACCAACCAGAACATATGAGGCAGTCCCCATAGAACCCGGAATAATAATTGGCTGACCAACATCCCTATAATCCTCTGGAATCTCTTTTCTTCCAGGACCAAAAGACCTTGTTGCCCCTTTTCTCATAACTAAAACTTCTCTCTCTTTTCCATCTATATTATGAACTTCAAATTTAGCTATATTATGGCAAACATCATAAACAACATCGGCTTTAAAATCCGGAAAAATTCCTTTCATTGTTTCCCTTATAAAATGGGTAATTATCTGCTTATTACAAAAAGCAAAATTAGCTGAGGCAGACATTGCAGAAAAATATTTCTGTCCTAGTTCTGACTTTATTGGAGCATTCACCAATTCCCGATCCTGTTCGGGCCAGCCGTATTTCTCTTCCATTAATTTGATATAATCAGAAGCAACCTGATGTCCTAGCCCCCTAGAACCACAGTGAATCATAATAGTTATCTGGTCTTTTTCTAAACCAAATACCTTAGCTATTTCTTTATCAAAAATCTCATCAACAACCTGAATTTCCAAAAAATGGTTTCCTGCCCCCAAAGAGCCTAATTGGGGCCTCCCTCTTTTTTTTGCTTTGTCAGAAACATCCCCTGAATTAGCTTTTGACATACAGCCCTGTTCTTCAGTGTGTTCATAGTCTTCTTTTTTTCCATAACCTTTTTCAACAGCCCATCTTGCCCCTTTTTCTAAAACTTCTTTCAACTCTTTCTCAGAAATTTGAAGTCTTCCTTTTGAACCAACACCAGAAGGAATAGCTACAAAAAGTAAATTAATAATTTCTTTTATCTTCGATTTTGCATCTTTTAATTTTAAATTTGTTCTTAGTAATCTAATGCTGCAATCAATATCATAGCCAATCTCGCCAGGAGAAATGATTCCATTATCTACATCATGTGCTGCAACACCCCCGATACAGGCCCCATAACCTTCATGGGCATCTGGGCACACAATGATGTTTTTAACAGCTCCCGGAAGGCAGGCCATATTCTTTGCTTGAATTAAAGTTCTGTCTTCTTTTATCTTATCTAGCAATTTTTCAGATGCAAAGATAATCACTGGAACCTTCATTGCCCCTATCTTCTCAATTTTCCACATAAAATCGTTTATTTTCTTAACTTCAACCATTTTTCTTTTTCTTCTTTATTTATAAGATTTTTATTTATGAATTTAATCACTTCATCCTTCTTATCAACCCTAAGCTGGAAGTACGATGTTCCAATTCCATTCTTGCTTAAGCGTATTCTAGAAGGGATAGAAAATAATCTATTTAACTCTTTCTGTAGTTTCTTTAAGTTTTCTTCCTTATTTGAGATAAGGACAAATATCCCATCATTTCTTCGAATTTTCCCCTTCATTTTCAAGATTCTTTTAACAAAATAGACTAAACTTTCTTGTTTCTTTGGAAATTGCCAGTAATAATTTACAAAATCTTCAGTTACTATTCTCAGTTTTTCTTTCTTAGAAGGGTGCAAAAAATTTATTTTTTCACGAAATCTTATTAAATTTTCCTTTCCAAATATCTTCAAAGAGAAAATATCCCTATCATTTCTCTTCTTAATCTTAGACTTTATCCCAAACTGATTTAACGCTTTTCCAATTTTCTCTAAACCAATTCGGTTTACGCTTTCCAGCCCTATGTGCCGATCTTGATGGGATTTGCAAGTAGCCCAACCCTCACAATCAAAAAAAGATCTTAACCAAAAAGGCAACAACCCTATTCTCATTAACGGCATTTGCCATTCTCTAGAGTAAAAACTTCCAAATTCTTTATTTAATAACCAATAGATCTCTTTTGAACCAATCTCACATCTTTGCCCTTCAACCAGTCGTGGCTTAATTCCAAAAACTTTTTCAAATTTTTCTTGAAAATCTTTTAATAGAACCAAATTAGTATTCCTCAAACCTATTTTGTAATATTTGTATTTTTGGGTTGGTGGATTTTTTATAACATAGCCATCTGCACACAGATAAGCATGAATTGAAGCTAAATCTTTATCAATCTCCATAGGCATAGAACTCTTTTTGAATTTAATACCTTGTGCTTATCGTACATAAAATCTTCACATATCTAAAACAACCTGACAAACGAATCTCTCGCCAATCTTTTTTACAAACATTTGATTATAAGTAACAGCCTTGACACTTCCAACAAAATTATATTTTTCAGCACCATCTCCGTAAATCTCCGCTTCTAAGAAGTATTTGCCTAACTTCCCTTTTGGTTTATCTATTTTTATATTTTTAATTTTACATGCTAAAAATCGCTCACTATCTAATAAAAATAAAAATTCTTCAAGAAAATTATAAAGCAAAGATTCAAGATCTTTTCCCTGGACTTTAATTTTTTTCTTGACACTTCTTTTAACTTTTGTTTTAGAATTCAAAAATAAAGAGACCATAGCTAAAGCAGCATTTCCAAAGAGCATTTCTAACGTTTTCCCAAATGCCTGAAATTTGGCATCTGCTTTATGACTTAAAAAGATAAATTTTTTCATTTTCTTATTCCTCACTCCATACAAAAACTTTCATCTTTTTTGAAATTAATGAACCCGCTGCATCCTCCCCATTGACAAAAAAGTCATAGACCCTTACTTCTTTTTTTGGAGGAACCCTATCTGAGGAACATAAATTATCCATCTCAGTTACGCAAACACTTAGATTAACACTTGAATCAACATTCTTTATATCCTCTCTTAATAAATTCTCAACAGCTAATCCCTTATTCAAATCATTCAAGATAATTCCTCTTAATACTTCATTATTCTCAACTTGAAAAAGAATCTCCTTTCCTATATCTGAATAATCTTTTTTATCCTGTTTCAAAGGATTATCAAAAGCGATTATGAAAAAACTAAAAAGAATGACAATTGCCATACACATCTCAATTATTGCGACCCATCCTCTTTTACTTCTTAATATGTTTTTCATTGTTACTTTGAGTTATGTTTTATAATTTATTTAATCATTGGTTTTGGTAAAATACGATAATTTTACAACGTTACAAAACCCTAAATTTACACTAACTACCCCTATATCCATTACCATGTTTGAACATTTACAAGCGCATTTATTATTTCTGAATTAACATTATCATATACCTTAATCCTAAAATTCTTTGCATAAATCTCTGAATCACTCGGCTTTGTTCTTGTCATTGAGAACATACTTGTTCCATTTTCATACTTTATGTTCAAGATAAAATCACTTCCAAATTCGCTCTTCAAACCATCATAATCCGTAGAATAACGCTGATTTATAGCCATAAGTTGTTCATAAGAAAATATCTTTCCATACTTTGGAACACTATAAACAACATTATCTGGATTACATCCAGTTACAGGAGAAACATAATTTGACTCGAATGAGAAAGTATAGACTTCGTAAACAACTGAATTGCAATTAGCCCCGACAAGAGTATAACTTCCAGCACCCTCTAAGAAACTCTGTTCAAACTCATCTATTGAATTACTCTTATTCTCTGCTTTATGGAATACATTGAACAAGACTAACATGCTGAAAATTGTAAAAACGAAGATAACAATAGCCACTACCATCTCAACATTAGTCACTGCTCTTCTATTCATACCTCTTTTCATCTTTCACCTACTTTTGTATTATAGATGAAAGAAAATGCATTAATAAATTTAGTGCTCTAACTATTCTGAGTGGACTGTAATCGGACATACAGGTGGCTGAGGCCTATACCTCGGTGGTGCCTGAATTGAACCTGGCCCAATAGGGGCTGAATTTGGTCGCACTGGGGCCTGGACCGCATTTGGGGTAACAGATATAGAATTTATTGGAATTGTTGGATTTACTCCTATGCCTGTATATTCTCTAGTATCTCTAGCAGTATGATACATTGTAAAAGATGAAGCATAGGGAATAGACCCTTGGTTCTGATTGCTATTAGAATTTGACGTGATATAAACATAATTTGTATTCTTGCTAGTTGTTCCAGATGTTCCCAAGAACAACGCAACAATAATTATAACTAACAAAAATACTCCTAAGATGGATGCTGTTATTGTGATACCTTTTGATGTATTCATTTTATAATTATTCAAAAAAAATAGAGTATATAAATATTTATATTCTTGGTGCCACAAAGAAGATTCTGAAAAAGTTTATAAACTATAGCGCATAAACCATACATGGTTGATCAAAAAGAGGACACAACTAAACCAAAACTGAATGTTCATATCGGAGTTCTAAAAGAGTTCAAAGAATTTCTTAAAGAGTATAAAGTTGTTCCCCTGGCAATAGCATTCATAATAGGTGTTGCTGCAACAGCCTTGATTCAATCAGTCGTCAACAATCTAATCATGCCACTAATAACCCCCTTCATCCCAGGAGGAGCATGGCAGACAGCAACATTCCATATCGGTCCGATTGTCATCGGCTGGGGCGCTTTACTTGGAGCAATAATCAACTTTGTAATCATCGCATTTGTGGTATTTTTGATTGCAAAATATCTTCTCAAAGAAGTAAAGGTAACGAAGAAATAAACATAACTTTTTCTTAAATGATTCTTTTCAGCACAATAATCCTTAAAAGTAAGAAATACACCATTTAAAATGCAAAAACAATCTATAGACCCTTACCAGAAGTTATTTGTTTACAGAGAAGAATGGACTGAGGGTTATCCAGTAACATATGGACATTCTCTATGCTCATCAAATCCTGCGCTTCTTCGCTTGAGTTATACTCGAAAAGAAACTTCGGGCTCTCATGGACTAACAACAATTGATGAGCTCACAAATGATGTTAAAGGATTATTAGGAACACTAAAAGAACGCCACCCCTTATCTAGACCCGAAGTTGTCAATGGTTTTTTAGAGTCTTGTGAAAGAATTGACGGTGGCAATTCATCAGTAAGAACTCCAATTCCCGAAGAAGAAATTCAAACGCTCTGGATTGAGGTACAAAAAGACTATCCATGGGCATAAATCCTTAAATTCTCTTCTTAATCTTAATCGCAGTAGGAGCTTCTCCACCGTGCCAGGTGAACCTTGGCCTGACTCTCATTGGATAGATTCTCTCAGAGTTATCATCTAGAATTATTGCTGAACCCTTAAGCCTTGGAAGATTATCCAAGTATGTCTTAATATCAGAAGAAAGATAACTCTGCATCATATAATTCAAGGCATCAACATCTGGCCTTGCTGTAACTCTATGAGAAATTACAATATCTGACTGGGTCAGGACATCGTGATGTATCTGCCCTGGTTGCTGAGTTGCTAAAGCCAAAGAAATCCCTGGCTGCCTTCCCTCCCTAAGAAGCTGAACTAAAGCATCTGTTGCAGCAGTTTTCCCAACCAATGGAAGAAATTCATGAGCTTCATCAATACAAAGCCAAACTAAAGGCATCTCCCTCTTCTCTTTGTAGTATAGATAATCAAGACCATGCCTTACAGCCTCAACTTCCTCTTTCTTCCTAGCGTCCATTCTCTCATCAAAAAGTTTTTTGCTAATTAATCCGATAACAAGTGCTCTTACATTAAATGCGCCAATAGAACTGTAACAACTCAAGTCCAAGATTGTTGTTTTACCTGCTTCAATCAAATCTCTTATTTTTGTTCCTTTTTCTTTCTTGCTTGCAAAAAGCCCCCAAGTCTTTGCTCCCTCAAAGAAGTTTATAGCTGCATCTTTAGCATCTTTGTTAAGTTCCTTGTCTTTCTTTATATATAATATAATATCTTCTAAATCATAACTCTTTAGTCTTCCTGCAACAATCTCCTCCTGCAGGATTGTGATTGCTCTCTCAATTACAATTGCAACAGGGTCTGTAAAACCCAATCCAAAGGTTATGACCCAATCATCGGAATTTAATTCAGAGACTTTGATAGAGAAACCTTCATCAAAAGGAATTCCTTTTTCTTCAAAAAGACTTACTTTTCCATACGGGACAAAGACTCTCGCAGGAATCTTTGTAGGTTCTAAACCCCATTCATGCATCAGTTCAATCTCTTTTTCATTCTTGTACTTCATTGTCCAAAAAATTCCCATTGTATCAAAGATAAGAACCGCTATATTCTGAGCAACTTCAACAGGAAGCGTTGCAATCTCTTCAGCCAACGCCCCAAGAGTATAACTGTTATGAATGATTATATCATTTGCAACAAAATTGTGAAATTCTGGAACACATAGGTCATAAACCTTTATTTTTCCTTCTATTTGCTCAATTGACACGATTTCATCCCAGAAAATGTCCGAAGTCGCAAGTAATTGCAAAGGATTATTTTGCTCAACTTCTGCAATCTGCAATAGTGTTTGTCTCGAGGGGCTATATTTAATTCTCTCTCTCATTGCTTTAGGGTATTTGTAGTCACAAGCTCTTCCAATATCGGCCCAATTTTTTGGTTTATAAGTTTCCCAAATTTCTTTTGGAATCGTATCAACATTGGGATTTTGGAGTCTTGATTTTATCCATTCAAGAGCAAGATTTTCTTTCTCTTTTTTTATCCCATAAAATCCAATCTCTTCAATAAACTTAACTATGTTTTCACTCTCGACATTTAATTCAAAAGTTTCAAAAAGTTTCGAATTGCATTTTACCTGCTTTTTTCTTAACTTTGACAAAACTCCAAACCTCAAAAGCAGATGCTGAACTTGTCTAATCAATTCTTCAGAGGACGAAGCATAAGAAATCTCATAATGGTTACTTGAAAAATAAATGCTCCCATCACAGCTAAATAGTCGATTTAAAAAAAGAGCTAATTGTTCTTTAGGGAGCTTAAAAATTTCTTGTGGAATAAATTTTTCGATTGCTAATTTCCCGTATAAATTAAACCTTTCTAGCCAGATTCTTAAAGAATTTTTTTCATATCTTACGCCGCTTCCTTTGTCAAATCTTCCCGATTTATTCCGGTTTATCACCTGCCCCTTAATCTTTTTCCTTTCTTGAACAGTTCTGTAACAATACTCGCCATGGCTCTTGATAATTAAATCTTTATCAAAACGAGAAATGCAATTGGAATAGTCCTTAACGATGGTCTCATCTGAGTTTGTAAATAGAACAAACCCATTTCCAAGATGCCCCTCTGCAATCAAATAGGCTAATAACTTAATTTGCTCTTCGGGCATTTCTTCTTTTCCAAAACACTCTATTTTTCTTTCAGTCGCAATTCTCGAACCAATCCCCAATTCCTTAACCGGCTTCCATCCTTTAATTGTCAAAAGGGGATGCTCGGGGGTTAACTTTATTTCCCTGCCGCTCCTTAACCGGATATATAAGACCCTATCTACTTCTCTTTCAAAAAAGTCAGATTTTCTTAAATAATTTATTTTAAGCTCTTCATTCAATCCAAAGATATCCCTAGAATCTTCCGATAACCTTTCAATTGGTATAACGGAACCATCAGAAAGAGGAATCAGAGTATCTCCTGTAACACATTTCCCTGAACCTCTCTTACCACAGATAAGAACAACGTGACTTCTGGCAACATCCACCATAACCCTATTGCTCAAGGAGGTTATCTGCCCCATCTTTACATAGTGTTTCCCAAGATAAACTAAACCTTCATTTCCAAATCTTTTCTTATCGCTCTCATCTCTTCCGATTACAATGTCTTCTGCCATAAAATTACATTACCTCTCTTTTTATTAAAAATAAGATAAATCATACTTATAAATTTTTACTTCTATTCAAACTTCAAAATTCTCCAAGGAGAAATTCCATCTGTAATAATAATGCGTTGCTTTTTTGTTTCAAATTCATAAATACCATGCTGAACAACTGCCCCAATCTCATTTCCGGGGCATATCTTTACACTTAACGGTTCTACATCAACTGATTGCTCTAATTTTGGATTAGTATCTAGATAAAGAGTTTGCTCGGTTTCTTCTGTTCTTCCTCTAGGCAATGCCCTAACCAGTTTTACTTCTAAAACTCCTTGATCTATTGCAACTCTATTCAAGTCTCCTGCCGTTCTATCTAACATCAAGAAATAACAAGGTAATTCTACTCCCGATACGCCCTCTTGGATATAAGCCTTCATAAAAAAGCAACATACTCCAAATTTATAAAGATTCTTGTACATTAATTGTATATATCAACATACATCAAAATTCTTTTTCTAATCTTATCAAAAAATACATAGATTCAAATTGCATAAACTTTATAAATGCCCTTTTCATAAAAAGAAAATGGAAAGCACAGAACCAAAAAAAGAAGAGCATACAGAACATGCGGGTCATTCTGAATCAAAACCAGCAGAACACCATGTAGAACATCATCCTGAACACCACCCCGAACATCATGTAGAACATCATTCAACACCTGTTTCCTCTCCAAAAAAGAAAGCAGACTGGAAAACAATCCTCTTCGCAGTCATTGCAGTTGTATTATTAATCATAATTATCCTAATGCTAACAAATGTAATAAACCTAAGAGGAGCATCTCAATCCCAAGTTACAACAAAAGAACTTCTAAACCTCACTTATGATGTTTATAGTGATAATGCCCTACTTGGTTCTGATAGTGTTTTGGCTGAGAAAGGCTCACTATCCAACACGCTTGGTCTTCTAACAACCAAGTTAGATACAGAAATAAATAAGATGTCAGCAGGAGAAGAGAAAAACATAACCCTCGCTCCAGAAGATGCTTACGGAGACTATGATTCTACCTTGATATTCTCATATCCTAGAGTAAATAAACAAGACCGGGCAAATGACATAAACCGAACAGCCTGGATTGCAATAACTTCATTCACATCAACATTCAACGAGCAACCAATAATCAACAAGATCTATAACTTATCGAGCATGCCATGGCCATACAAGGTTTTAGAAGTTAATGCGACTCATGCTAAGATCAGTCAAGAACCAACACTAAATCAAGAGATTCCGTATGGCCTATTTACACTTAAAGTGAGTGCAATAACTAATAATAAAATAACCCTACGTATAGAAGGAGAGAATACAATCATCCCAACCTCTGACGGAGACTATATGGTTAATTTCACAGATAGCCAAATAATAACGACCCTCATTGCAGAAGTAGGACAAGAACTTCAATTGACAAACCCTGAAACAGGAGAAACTCTGCCCCTAGCAACAGTTCTATCAATAAATGACACACATCTTGTGATGGACGAAAATCCACCGTATGCTGGAAAGACCCTCATAGTTCAAGTAAAATTAATTGAGAAGAAGACAGAAAAATCCACAGTCACCGGAAGCACTATCAAACACATTGAAGGCGCACCAACAATGCAGGTTTTCATAATGTCTCACTGTCCTTATGGAGCCCAAATAGTCAAGGGATTATTGCCTGTCTGGGAAAAATTCCAGAGCAAAGCAAATATTGAATTAAGATTTGTTTCATATACCATGCACGGCCCACAAGAAGACCTGGATAACAATAGAATCCTATGTATAAGAGAAGAACAATCAACTAAACTGCTAGCTTATCTTAACTGCTTTGCATATGGCGATGGCTCAGAAGCATCAAGCCAATCATGCATTACTTCAACAGGCGTTGATAAAACAAAACTAGATTCGTGCGTTACAAACAACGCCGCAACATACATGAAAGTAGACACAGACCTTAACACACAATATGGTGTTCAAGGCTCACCAACAATAATTCTTGATGGCAAAGAAGCATCAGTCTATCCAAGAGATCCTGCAAGTGTTGCCAAAGCACTCTGCGATGCCTTCTCATCTAAGCCATCTGAATGTTCATTTTCTTTTGATACCACAAACCCAAGTCCAGGTTTCGGTGGCGGCACAGCATCAAGTTCTGGTTCAGCAGCAAGCTGTGGCTAATTTTGTTTCTTTAGAGTGACAACAAAAGCGAAAGATTTAAAAACCGATTTGCCTTATCTAGTACATGGTAGACACAAAATTAAAAGAATTATCAACAGAATTAGAGGGATTTAGAACCTTCTTTTCTAGCAAGCCAAATAAGGGTGCATACGTTCAGGAATCTGGCGCCGATATGGGGGCTGACCTTTTACTAGCGATAGGTGCCTATCAGGGAATGATACATCAAGGAAGAGCTACTTCCACAGATACCTCTGAAATAGAATCTGTCTGTGACTATCTAAGACAAGCAAAGAGAATATTCGAAACACAATATCCACCTACTTTTACAAGAGCTACAACATCCTGTGCAACGAGATATCCTACTAGGGAACTCGGCGAGGAAAGATTTCATACCCTTCGGGAAATAAGCAATGGCATTCTAAGAACAGCCCTTGTCAGTTTAGCAGAGAAATATAATCAAAAAAATCCGGAAAATAGATTCTGGATAGACTTTTCAAGATTAAATCCCCATCGAAATCGCGTTCCTGGCGATGATGTTAGGCCAAATGAAGGCCATACCTATGCTGAATTTTCCAGATTTGCTGAAGAAAAAAAAGAAGAACTTGTCGAAAAAGGAATGGACAAAAACACCCTAACTCAATTTGTTAACTCCTTGGCCCTTGGTGGTTCAATCTGTGGGGGAATTGACCTAGGAGACATTCATAGGAAAGTACCCTCATGCCCAGGTAACTACGACCATATGAAAAAATTCGGATTAGATAAACTTCCACACGATTCAGATGGAAGATTTGTCTTCTGGTTGCCTCTTTGGCTCAGATCACAACAGTATTTTGCTTCTTAATTTTTAATTAATTTTATATATCCCCTTATCCTCGTTCTTAAATGAACAAGCTTTTAATTTATACAGACGGCGGAGCTCGAGGAAACCCGGGCCCAGCAGCAATTGGAATTGTTTTCTATGATGAAAAACGAAACTTGGTTGCAAAACATAAAAAATATCTTGGGCCTAAGACAAACAATCAAGCAGAATATCTAGCAGTCATTGAAGCACTGAGAATCGCAAAGAAACACGTTGTAGAAGAACTTATATTTTATCTTGACTCAGAGCTGGTCTGCAGACAATTGACAGGAGAATACAAGATAAAACACCCAGAATTAATGAAGCTTCATGCCAAAGCAAAAGCCCTTGAAAACAGCTATTCTAAGGTCACATACAAGAATGTTCCACGAGAAAATGAGCATATCCAAGAAGCTGATGCTCTAGTCAATGAAGCATTGGATGCACATGCCGGATATGTTTAATTATGAAACAAATCTTCTCTTTCTTCTAGATGGCACAGAGACAAGATATAAAAGACCAAGACCCGCCACGCAACACTCAACACCATTGGCAAAAGCATTGCGTGCATAACTCTGAAGCGTAGGGTCTCCCCTTGACAAGCCCTTAGCGACTTGAGATGCGCTCAATCCGTCATACTCGGCCCTAGGCTTATAGAAATTATATGTCCCGATTATACCGGGAACAGCTAAAACCAAAGAACCAGCCAAAATGATAGCATTTATCGTTTTTCCCATCTTCCTCTTATGTCAAGAAGTTTTTAAATTTTTCTCTTTGTTCTCTTAATTTACATTGCCTCAAGAACCTTGATTCTCTTCTCTATCGGTGGATGAGTCTCAAATAATTCAACCAATCTTTTCTTTGTCGTGTCTGAGAAGAACATTGAAGCTACAGCGTCAGGAACTTTCATCGGTTCATCGCTCTCTTGCTTTATCTTCTTTAAAGCCCCTATCAATCCCGGGGGATACCTTGTGAATTGAACAGAAGTCGCATCAGCAGCATACTCCCTCTTTCTTGATATAGCTAATTGAACAAGTTTGACAATTATCGGCGCGATTATAGCTAAGACTAAAGCAATAACTAAGAAAATAATATTCCCTCTTCCTGAATCACTATTATTCGAACTTCTGAAGAACATGCTTCTTAAAAATAATTGAGAAAATATGGAGATTGCGCCAACCATTATAGCAACAAGCGTAACAAATCTTATATCATAATTTGCTATATGGCCCATCTCATGTCCTATAACGCCCTCAAGCTCCTGCTTATTCAGCTTATTCAAAGCTCCTTCTGTAACACAGACAACACTATGTTGAGGATCTTTGCCAGTTGCAAAAGCATTTATCTGCTTGCCGGGCATGATATAGACTCTAGGCATAGGAGTTCCAGAAGCTATGGACATGTTCTCAACAGCATTGTACAACTGAGAATGTATCCTTTTATCAGCTTCCTGGGCTCCAACAGATGCAAGCGCAATCTTATCTGACATAGCATAAGTTATCCAAACATAGATTATTGAAATTAAAGTAGCAAAAATCAGTATAATGAACATGTCTCCCTTAGGAAAAGCCAGACTTATAACAAATCCAATCACAACAAGCACAATGAACACGAATATAACTAAGAAGACAGACTTGGTCTTATTTCTAGCAATCTGATCTCTAAAGTCAATATGCTTTCCTTCATCCTTCTGTTCTTTTTTTTCTTTTGCCATAAATAGACTGGATTCTATAATTTAAAAGATTAACTAAAAATAAAACTCAAATTAAAACTTGACCTTTGGAACACTTCTCTCAGATTCTTGAATCTGGATGTATTTTCCAGCCTGGCTCTTGAACTTCTGCCCAGCAAATATATTTCCCGGGAAAGTCTGTACAGAATTGTCAAAGCTTAGGATTGAGTCATTGTAGAACTGTCTAGCATAAGCAACCTTATCCTCAATAGCTGAAAGTTCATTCTGGAACTGTAAGAAGTTCTCATTTGCCTTCAAATTAGGATAATTCTCAGCAACTGCGAATAGTCTACCCAAAGCACCCTGAAGAGCATCTCCAGCCTTGACTCTCTTGTTTATATCTCCAGAAGCATTCGCGCCAACAAGAGCTTTTCTAGCTTCAGAAACTTCTCTCATGATTCCTGCTTCGTGCTTCATATAGCCCTTAACAGATTCCATTAAGTTAGGCACAAGGTCTGCTCTCTTCTTGAGCTGAACATCTATCTGAGCAAATGAATTCTTTATCCTGTTTAGAAGAACGACAAACTTATTGTAATAACCTATCCAAATCAATAGAATAATCACTACAATAGCGACTATTATAATCAAAGGAATAAGTAGTGCAAGTAATATTGACATAAATAATATTACTTATTCTACTTTTTAAACCTTGTGAATTTCAAATCTAATAAAAAAAATAAAAAAAAATAAATTATATTAAAAATTACTTCTTCTTTGCTTTACAACAAGATCCTCCGCCTATAAATGCGATTATTGCAATAATTATTGCAATTATTCCTGCAAAAATAGCCCAAGATACGATGCTTAAGACAGCATTCAATATAAGCAATATTCCAAATATCAAGAAGAACCATGCCTTATGTATCATTACTGATTTCATATCCATCTCCATCATTTTTACCTCCTTTTTTATTTATTTTTAAGCTGAATTTGAGTGGTATCTGTTTTAGCAAATTGAGTTTTGCAATTTTGTGCTCCTGCACCAAAACTCTTATAGTCTATTTCACAACATATCTCACCACTATTTTCAAAACTTGTCTGTTCTCTCTTCAACAATCTTCCAGTTGATATTATTCATGAACCACTCAATATATGCTTTCCTGTTTGTTCCATAATCTATAAAATAAGCATGCTCATACACATCTAATATAAGTAAAGGAATTGTTTCCCATATTCCTCCTTGGTTGTGCATATCACAAATATAATTATGCAGCTTGTCATCTTTCCAGTCATAAGCCAGAACAACCCATCCTCTAGCCGACATTGCTAAGGCCATAAATTCTTTTTTCCATATATCCAAACTACCAAAATCATTCTCAATTATCTTAATAATTTCATTAGAATAGCCCTCACCTATGCTCTCAAAGAATAACTCATGAAGCTTAATTGCATTGATACAAAATCCCTCTTCGAGTTTAAGCTCCCTAATCTCAGAATAAGTAGCATTACCCTCCATGGCACTGACAGAAATCTTGGTCCTAATTTCATCTATCTTCTTGCAGTATCCTTCATAGAGTTTAATATGTTCAGAAATCTGTTTCTCACCCAATCCAGATTTTTTCAAATCAAATTGTTTTAATTCCATTTTATTGATAAAAATTCTAAAATTACTCCTTCTTAGCTTCATGGAACTTAACACCCATCTGCTGCATTCTTTCCATGTGCGCTTTCATGATACTCTCAACAGTCTTTATCATCCTCACAAGCTCATTGTGCTCTGCAGCCAGTGCTTGTAAAGCGCCCTGATGATATGCAAGTTCCTCTTCCTTAGAAAGTTTCCTTCCTTCGGGTTTCTTCTCACTCTTAGAATCTCTAGAATCAACCTTCTTTTCAAGATGTTTTTCTTTATGGTATTTTTCTGCCATCTAAAAGATAAGATTTCTCAATTTATAAAACTATTCTTGCGCTAAAGAACAATAATACTTAAATATGAGCCAGTTTTACAAAATAAATGAGCCAAAATCACCCCTATGTTGAAAAAGCCCAGGCATTTATTGCAGAAAGCGAAGGCGATCAATTTGTTATTGCTTACATAAAATTTAAACTCTTTGTGAGCACAGGGAAAACACAACCTAAGGAGAGTCCAACTTTTATACACGATAGATTTATACAGGCCAAACCAATAAGACTTGCTGGTTTCGACGAACCGACAGATACAAGAAGAATACTATACCATGCAGAGTCCCCTGATCAAGCAAACAGGATTTTAAGTGCATATTTAGAGGGAAAAGGTTATTCTATATGGGGTTTTCCAGTTATATTTGAAACTGCTTCACAGCCACTGCCGGGAGATTTAGAAAAAATTGCTACGCATACCATCGCAGAGTACAGAGCAATTCCCAAAGATAGGGTAACAGAAATTCTAAATTCTTGACATAGAAACCTTAATAAATCCAAGAAATCTCTCAAAAGAGCGTAAATGAGCAAGAGGTGACCAAGTAACATGGACAAAAAAACAAGCCTCTTGATAATTACTGCATCCCTACTTTTCTTACTCGTAATCATCCTAGCAGCCCTTTTTGTTCTAGCCTAAATACTAAAGATAAGAATTCAATAGAAAATGCCAAAATATGCTAATGTCGATTTAAGATGGACAAGACCGGAAAGAGATGTTAACGCAATCCCCTGTGAGGAAGGGTATAGTTACCTGCTACCAGGCTCTAGGAAATTCAATCCGAGAGATGGCCAACCAGTAAGAATACTACAAGTAAGAGATGAAGAAAGCCGATTAAGACTCGCCACGAGATTTTTCTTACTAGATTTTGATTTGCTTCCAAGCAGATTAGAAGCCATGAAACTACCTTCAGAATCTCTTAAAGCTCTAGTCCTCTATGACCCAAAACAGATGCCTTCTATCCCCGGCACACATTTCTTATTTGCTTCAAGATAGCCAAGGTCACTTGAACGAGCAATGGAAGAGCTTAAACAAGTAATCCCTCATGGCGTTTCTGATGATGAAATGTTTGGATATGAACCCACAGGCCCTGTTGCAAAAAGAGGATACGCTGATGAAGATTTCAGACCGCAGATAGCTTCTCAACCACTTCAAGGAGGTATATTATTCATGCCCCTAGAACATCTAACTTCGGGAGTAAGCAGAAGCAATTCAACAATCATCAAGAGTCATTATGGCATTGATAGAGTAGTTGCAAGAATGATTTTAGAAGGAAGATACATGGGCGCTGATATTTTTGTTAGAAATTAATTCTTAAGAATTTTATCACCCTCACTAAATCTAATTGCAAAGATAAAAATTTTTAAATATCAAAATCTTGCATAAATATGCTAAGGTTGTTTGGTTTGACAAAAAAAGAGTTGAAAGTTCTAAAAGCCCTAGATACTCCTAAGAAAGTTCAGGACTTCATTAACAAAATCCCAATGAACTTTGACTATAGGAAAGACACTTGCATGTCTCCAAGGCAAGTTCTAAAGAAAAACAAGTGCCACTGTATCGAAGGAGCTTTGCTAGCAGCGCTTATATTGAGAATTCAAGGCAGACAACCCCTGATTTTGGATTTAGCTGCAAATGACAAAGATGATGATCATGTTATAGCTATATTCAAAGAAGATGGAAAATTCGGCGCCATCTCGAAAACAAATCACGGAGTGTTAAGATACAGAGAACCAATCTATTCAAATGTCCGCGAGTTAGTCCTGAGTTTCTTTCATGAATACACAAATAAGAAGGGGGAAAAGACCCTAAGATCATATAGCAAACCAGTAAGTCTCTCAAGATTCGACACTCTCAATTGGATGACTTCTGAAGAGGATGTTTGGTACATTCCAGACTATCTTGTCAAAGTAAAGCACCACAATATCCTGACCCCAAAACAAGCAAAAAATCTAAGAAAAGCCGACAAGACAGAAAGAGAAATCGGCAATATAACTGAATGGAAGTATAGGCGCTAGTCTTATCTTTTCTTTTTCCTAAACCAACCAATCAAGAATAAAATTCCTATAAAAAATGCAGGTCCTGCAATTTGTACTGCCCACGCAAGCATGTACCATTCATGCGGACTTGACATTGCCGTTCTAACAACGGTAAGGATAGTATAAGCTAATCCTGCTAGAATAAAAGCAATTCCCCCAACAATCTCATATTTCCAGGAGATTATCAGGATAATCAATAAGACAATTGAAGGAATGCTATGCATCAAAAATGCTAAAACTGTTCCCCAGAACCCATAATTCCCATCAAAAACATCTAATGAAAATAAAGCCAAGAATAAAACAAAAATTATGGACAAAATCCTTGGTGTCCAGAATATCCACCCCTTTTTTACCTTGGGGAATTTAATCTTATTCTTCTTAATCCTCTTTTTCATTTATTTATAAAAGCACTTGCTTATTTAAAACCTATCTTTAAAATTTTGAAGCAGAATTTAAAAATCCCCCCTTATTCTTTATTTAATGAAAAAACAATCAATTCCAACATGTTACGTCCTGTTTTCAGGCGGCTTAGATTCTAGACTAGCCCTGAAGCTAATGCAAGACCAAGCTAAAGATTTGGCTTTTCAAGCCAGAGATAAGTGTGAAGATTCTCTCATTCGTTCTTCAGAAGAAAAAGAAAAACATGCAAACAAAATACATACCGATAACAAACATACCCCAAAATTCAAAATCATTGCGTTAACATTCAAATTTATATTCGGTTCTGGCTGCTGCCAGAGTGATTGTTCTTTCAACTTCACTCAAGTTCAAGGCATAGAGCATAGGATAATTGACTGCACCCAAGGCAAGCTCTTCAAAGAGTATCTTAAAATTGTTTCCAAACCAAAACATGGACATGGTTCAGGCATAAATCCCTGCATCGACTGCAGAATCTTCATCCTAAATAAGACAAAAGAACTTCTCAAACCCAATGATTTTATAGTCACAGGCGAGGTCCTCAATGAAAGACCCATGTCCCAGTATAGAAAAGCAATGGAAACTATTGACAAAGAAACAAAACTAGAAGGAAAAATTCTCAGGCCCCTATCTGCTAATTTATTTCCAAAAACAAAACCCGAAGAAGACGGATTGATAGATTCCTCAAAACTTTTCAATATCAGCGGCCGAAGTCGAAAACCTCAAATTGAATTAGCAAATAAGTATAAAATATCCTATCCGACGCCCGCAGGTGGCTGTCTTCTCTGTGAGAAAGTCTACACTGAAAGATTAAAAGACTTGCTCAAAAGAATTGATATAAAGGATATAACTCCTAGAGATATTGAACTTCTTAAGATAGGGCGTCATTTCTTTTTTAATAACTATAAAATTATCGTTGGCAGAAAAGAAAAAGAAAATGAACTTCTTGAAGGATTGCGAGACAAGAAAACTGAGAAAGTCTACAAGCTTGCCACCTTACCAGGCCCAACAGTAATGTTACAGGGAAAAATTAATGAAGAATCAATCAAACACGCCAAAGATTATGTTCTAAAATTTTCTAAGAATAAAGACAAAATAATTGAACTCTAGTATAATAAACTTAATAAACCCGAAACAAGTCAAATAAATATCTAAAAATGAGATTACCAAGACCAGTTAAGAAAGGGTTAAGCACTGAAGCAGTTTTGCTTGAAGCTTTGGCAGGAGAATCAAAAGCGAGAGTCAAGTACAACATGTTTGCTTCAATAGCTAGAAAAGAAGGCTATGAGCAAATAGCAGCTATCTTTCAAGAGACAGCTGACAATGAACTTGAACACGCGAAGATGATTCTAAAACTTCTTGGAGAAGTTCCAAGCAACACAAAAGAAGCTTTGATGAAAGCAATTGAAGGAGAACACTTTGAATGGACAAAGATGTACCCAGATTTCCAGAAAACAGCTTCTGCAGAAGGAGAGAATGACGCAGTCACTTTCTTCAAAGAAGTTGCTGAAGTCGAAATGCAGCACGAAGCAAGATACAAAAAGCTTCTAGAAGATGTCCAAAGAGGAAGAGTCTTCAAAAAAGACAGAGTAACAAAGTGGAAATGCAGAAACTGTGGCTACATTCATACAGGCAGAGATGCCCCAAACGAATGTCCAAACTGTTTGCATCCACAAGCATACTTTGAATTGCAGTGCGAGAACTACTAAATAAAAGAAGAATACAATTAATGAATTACAGTTACTTTATAGTAGTAAAGTTTAAATATCTTCTTTTCTTTAGAAAAAATGGGAAATTATATTGAGCAAAGCCATTTTAGTAACTATCCTCCCTCTAGAAGAGAGGAACTCTTAAAATCTCGTCTAGAGAGTGGGCAGATAAATGAAAGGATAAGCCAATTAGAAAGTGAACTCTCAAATGCAAATCTTCGCCCAAGCATCACTGAACTTCTTAGACCAGGAATTGAAACAGCTGAATTCTTTTGTCCTTTAATCACTTTTTTAACATCAACAAACCCCATACTACAACTAGCGTCCGGATTAGGAACACTAGCTATGGGCTATTTTACTTGGAAAAGAATTAGAGATAAAAAACTTATTCCTGAAGAAGAAAAACAAACAAAACTACAAGACCTAGAAAAAGAAAGAACCGATTTATATCATAAATATGGAATAATTCCTCCAGAACAAATAGAGTATACCATTAGATAAATTTCTTGTTGTTTGTAGTGTCCGCCTTTAAAGTGCTCTTGGCATTCTAGGTTAGCCATTTTATTTTTAAATAATTATGCTTTTCTTAATTTCTCAAGAAAAGCTTGATAAGGGGTTCTTAATCTCTCATTGGTCAGGCTTCTGTGTGGTCTCTTGTAATTGTAATGCTTAACCGCTTTCTCTAAACTACCCAGTTCAAGCCACAATCTTTTTATCGTCGCTACAGCTCTTTCCGCCTTGCCATTGCTTTGAGGGTGCTTAACTCGAGCTTTGATATGCTTAGTGCCATAACCACTTAACAATTCAGTGAAAATACTTTCACTGAATTTCTTGCCTTCTTGTTCATTACTTACAAAGTTGCATCCGTGATCTGTCATCAATTGTCTTGGAACACCAAACTTCTTTACAGCTTCTTTGAATCCCTCACAACTTCTTTCCATTTTTGTGTCCGCATATTCCTTACACAGAGGAATAAGCCTTGACGCATTATCTATAATCAACAAGGCATTCTTTTCTTTAAGCACAAACCAATCTGCATGCCACAAGCTGTTACTGTGCTTTCTCTCATATCTGACCCACTTCCTTCTCAGAATTTTCTTTTGTTCGTGCTTAGCAAGTCCTTCCTCAAGCAGAATTCTGTGAATTCTGTTGTGATTGATATGAACGCCTTTCTCGTCGAGAAATTGCTCAATCATTGTTGCCCCCGTTCTCAACTCTTTGTAAGTTTTTACAACAATTTTTCTTTCTTCATCACTTATTTCTCTGGGCTTTCTTCCGCAAGGAAGAAGCCTTGGTTCTTTGCAGTCTTTGTATTTTTTGTAAACTTTCCTTACATGTTGCGGAGAAACATTCTGCAACCTGGCTATTGTCCAAGCGCCCACATTTCTGTTCTGCATTTCTTTCACAATCCACTTTATCTTTTTCTTGTTTAGTTTTTTCATAAGTTCTTCTTGTTCAGAAGAACTTATCTGTGTTACCGAGAGCGCCTTATTTCTGGATAACACAATTTCTTGTTGTTTCATAAACTTTAAAAAGAAGAATTTCTAATAAACTCTAGAATATATTAAAAGATGGATAAAAAATACAAACCACTTGTCTGGCTAGGAGTAATAATTGTAATTGCAGCTATATTGATTGTCCTAGGCAGTAATCCACAATGGTTCAAATCAAAGGAAGGCGTTGTCTTATCAGATGGCATGGCAATAGGAAAAGTCTATTTTTCAGATAAAGTTCTAGTTCTACACTCTCCTTCATGCCCACACTGTTTAGTCGTGATTCCTATCCTAAGACAGATCGAACAAGAGACAAATAAGACATTCTATTACTATGATGTCTCCAAAAAATCAGACATCGAAGAACTTGCCAAGTTTGGTCTAATTCCAGAAGCAGTCCCGACAATTATAATCTATGGGAAAGTTCTTGTTGGTGAGAGAACAAAACTCGAGTACGAGACTTTAATCAAGTCTAAGTAAAAGTTAATTCTTAAGAACTCTTATGAAATCACGCAAGAGAAAGAGCACCGTGTTTACATGCTTCTATACAAGCCCCACAATCTAGGCACTTCTTCTTATCAACAACAACTGTTTTTTTCCTGCTCAAGGCCCCAACAGCACAAGCTTCAACACATCCAACACAAGCTCCTCCACAACTGCAACTTGTACACTTTCCATTCTTCCAGCAGCATTTATCATAATCTATTTTTATTGCCATAATCATATAAAATAAACTCATTTTTAAAGTTTATCTCTCGCAACCTTTAAAAATCACTTTCTCCTTGAAACTTCAATAATTAAAAGATGGCAATACCAATCTTATCACTGATATCTCTTGCAGGAGCAAATGCAATTAATCCTTGTGCCCTAGCAATGCTCGCCTTCGCCCTTATAGCCATACTGACAAAAGACCCGAGAAACAGAAAAAAAGTTCTTCAAGTCGGTTTTGCCTTTGCAGTTGGATTTTTCTTGATTTACTTTATCTATGGCTTAATCCTAATCAATGTCCTGCAGGTCTTCTCTGCTCTTGAATCAGTAAAAATTTATTTCTACAAAGCAGCAGGTATCCTAAGTATAATAATTGGACTATTCAATATTAAGGACTTTTTCTGGTATGGCTCCTGGGGTTTTGTCACAGAAACACCAAGAAGCTGGAGACCGAGACTTAGAGAAATGATTTCAAAGATAACCTCGCCAATCGGAGGTTTTGTTGTAGGATTAATTACCGCAGTTTTCCTTACTCCTTGCATGATGGGGCCCTACTTAGTCTGCTGCAGTCTTCTTCAACAACAGCTCTCATTTGTTGGATCAATTCCCTGGCTCTTGCTATACAACCTAATCATCATACTTCCGATGATAATCATAACCCTCATAATATATTTCGGATTTTCAACAGTCGATAATGTTTATGGCTGGAGAGAGAAGAACCTAAAACTAATGCACCTCATAACAGGTATCATCCTTGTCCTAATCGGATTGGCCTTGATATTAGGCTGGTTATACTAGGGGGGATAATAATAAAAACAATAAAAGACTTACAAAAAGATGTTAATCATAACAGTTTCAGGATGGATTGGTATGGCTTTAATCCTGATTTCATATCTTCTTATAACAACAAAACAACTCTCTCCTACATCTATACTCTATCAAATAATCAATATTGTTGGGGCAACAGGTGTTGTCCTTGACTCCATAATGAGTGGAGCCTGGCCATCAGCGGTATTTTTCATAATCTGGGGGTGCATGGCAATAATATATTTTGTAATCGGCATAATCAACGCAAAAAAAGAAAAAGAAGGAAAACGGTTAAGAAAAAATTAATAAAGCTAATTAGCTAGTAATTTAATAAAAAGATGGTGATGAAATCAAAAGAACGTAAGAGCAAGACTAAAAAGTGTCCAGATGAAAAAGAATGTCTTGCATGTATCAAAGAACAAGCTCCTGCAAATCAGAAATTTCTAAAAGACAGATTATTAATGCAACCCTGTCCAATTGGTCTAAAAGGTATGTGCTGTAAGAATTGTCTAATGGGCCCTTGCAGAGTCATGTCAGACAAAATTCGAGGAATCTGCGGAGCCTCTGAAGATTTAATTGTTTCAAGGAACATCCTCAGATTTACAGCCGGAGGAACAGCAGCTCACTGTGGACATGCGCATCATCTCCTTACCTATTTAAAGAAATCCTACCCCCAGAACTACATAAAGAAAAAAGCACCAAAGTATCTCTATAAACTCTGGGATAACTTGGGAATTCTTCCTAAAATAAGGCTCGAACACTTCAAGGACATCTCAGAAGCTTTGCATCTCTCAACAATGGGCGTAGATGCAGACTATAAAGACGTTCTTGGTTGGTGTCTAAAGCTTGGAATAATTGATGGCTACTATGGATTATATCTTGCAACAGAACTTGAAGACAAAGAATTTGGCAAGCCAAAAATAAAAGAAGCTGAACTTAATCTAAATGTCATCAAACCAGACAAGGTAAACATCGCGGTCCATGGTCATGAACCAATCTTTGCCGAAGCCCTGGCTCATGAAGTTAAAAAACCCGAAAATCAAGACATAAACCTTATCGGAGTATGCTGCACAGGAGCAAGTATTCTTGCAAGGTATGGAATTCCTATGGCGGCAAACTTTGTACTTCAAGAAGAAGTTATTGCAACAGGAATGATAGAAGCAATGGTTGTTGATGTCCAGTGCATAATGCCCTCCCTATCAGACCTATGTGAATGCAATCACACACACTTGATAACGACAAATGAGCTCTGTAAGATGCCCAATGCAACTCATCTGCCAATAACAAACAAAGCTCAAGCAGAAAAAGTTGCTAAACTGGTTATAGAAATTGCAAGAAGAAACAAGAAATTCAGGAAACATAATCTAAAGCCATTAAATGGAACTCCAAAAAAAGTTGTTGTGGGCTTCACTGAACATAACTTTCCTATAAAGCCAAGGGAGATTGCAAAACTTATACATAATAAAAAAATCAAAGGAGTTATTGCTTTTGTCGGATGTGTAAATCCGAGAGTAAATGACCAAGATAAAGATTCCTGGATATCTGCAATAAAAACCTTAAGTAAAAACTACATAATCCTTACAACAGGGTGCATTGCCTTTGAGTTAGGAAAGCAGGGTCTACTTGATGGAAAAAGAATATTCCACATGGGCTCCTGTGTGAACAATTCACGGGTCGCAGAGATGTTCAAAAAAATAACAGAAGCATCGAGCACATTCACCTATAAAAAACAAATGACAAATATGCCATTCCTTGTTTCATGCCCAATGCCCCTCTCAGAAAAGTCTCTTGCAATCGGCATGTTCTTTGCCACACTGGGCGTTGATGTTCACTTCGGTTATCCTTTCTTGGTATCAAGTGATACACATATAACGCATTTCCTAGAATATCTCCTAAGAAATAAGTTCAAGAGCAAGATTTTCTTGGAAACAAAGCCCGAAGTTTTTCTTGAAAGAGTAAAAGAAGGACTATAAAAAAGATTTAAATACGCGAATTTTTTCATCTTTCTAGGTGATTGTGCATAGGCTTCGGCCTATGCACTAAAAGCTCGCATGGTGCAACGTTTGAGCAATGGCAATCTTTAAAAAGCCAGTATTCTAC
>CAYZTH010000011.1:0-25229 GCA_964481435.1 Candidatus Woesearchaeota archaeon | reverse complement strand
TTATAGTTATTTACGTGAAGCATATAAACAAAAGGCTCCAGCGGAATGGCAGAGTATTCTGGCAGCATGGCGTAAATCAAACACTATTGTCAGAGTTCAAAGACCATTCCGTCTGGATAGGGCCCGAGCTCTTGGATTCAAAGCTAAGACCGGTTTTGCCCTTATCAGAGTCAGGGTTATGCGTGGCGGAAGAAAAAAGCCAAAAAGACGTGCAGGAAGAAGAAGTGCAAGAATGGGCAGAAAATTGACTCTTGGCATGAACTATCAATCAGTCGCAGAAGCAAGAGTCCAGAGGAAATATCCCAACATGGAGATACTTAACTCATATTCTCTGGCTAAGGACGGCCAGTACGCCTGGTTTGAGGTTATAATGATTGATCCAAGCAGACCAGAGATACAAGCGGATAAGAATCTTAATTGGGCATGCACAAACAAGAACCGAAAGAGAGCGCTTAGAGGTCTTACATCTTCTGGAAGAAAATCACGAGCATTGAGATAATTATTCTCCTATTCTAATATACTACCCATAACGGTCTTCTTTCTTTTATTTTTACTAAAGTGTAACTATGCAGTAGCAACAAATAGAAAGGTTTATAAACTCTGGATGCTTTGCTTAAAAGAGGTAAAAATAAAATGTTAATTATGCCAACTCCGGATCAAATAAGGGCATTACCCTCCTTGGATGTTTTGGGTAATGGTTATTCTAGAATAAAGCCAGCAAAAAGGCAGCCAGAGCACGGCTATGTCGCAGACCTTTACAGAGACTCAAAAGTTGATGGCAAAACTTTGCAAAGAATATCAACACGAGCTTGGCAGGACATAACTAATTTATTTCCAGATATGGATGTTAATCAACCTCCAGTAAGCAATGGATTTTGGTCAAATGGATATCTCTATCGCTTTAGCGGGGTAGATGGCGGAACAGGAGACCAACTTATCCAAGGAACAGTTAAGTATCATTTTGATTTAACAAAAGTAGAGGTAAGAACCGCAAGCGAATTACTTAAGAATATAGTTCTAAGAAGTCTATTCCCAAGAAGATCTTAATCCTAATTTAAATTTTACGTCACAATAAAATTTAAATACGCTCTTTCTATATCCTAGTATGGCAAGTTTACAATGTACAAAGTGCAGCCATTCATTCGAAAAAGACAGGATTCCTTTAGTCTGCCCATTCTGTGGCTCAAAAGGAACAGTAAAGCAAGTTCCATCTGCTGATCAAGTCTTATGGGATGTTACGTGTGAAGAAAAAAGCGCTGCAACCAGAAAAAGAGAGTGAATATATAATTGCTTTATGTTCTAATCTAATTTGAATTCTCTAAAAACTCGTTATCTAACTTTAGAATCAAGGAACTTCTTAACCGCTTCAATAGCTTCTTCAGGGAATTCAAAGCAGAGAATTCCTTTATCCTCGAGTCTATTTAGGATTCCTTGTTCACTTCCTGAAGTCAGGACAATGATTGGCTTCTTATTTAGGCTTGCGGCCTGGGCAATGACTTCTGCAACTCCTTCCGTGACCAACGGAGTTTGATACAGTACAACAACCAAGATGAAATCAACATTCTTATCTTGCAGATAAGCGTCTAGGGCAATTTTGTATCTTTCATCTGTTGTATCCCCCATCAAATCAATCGGATTAGTCGCATTGATTGTTTGTGGAAGATTTTTTTTCAAGAAGGCCCTTGTGCTGGTTTCAATCTCTGCTATTTTTAAATCATTCTTGATTATATTGTCTGCACAAACAATGCCGATGCCTCCGCCATTGGTAATTATTCCCATTCTCTTATCTCTTATGTTGAATTTTGAAAATTTTTCAAATAAACCTGCTGCCCCAAATAAATCTTCTAGCCTATTGACTTGTATCAGGCCAGTCTGCTTGAATACTCCCTGATAGATTCTTCCATCTCCTGCTAATGATCCTGTGTGAGATAAGACTGCCTTGCTTCCTTCTTGAGTCATGCCGCCTTTGAAAACAATGATTGGCTTTGTTTTTGATACTTCTTTAGCAACACTAAAAAATCTCTCTCCGTCTTTTATTTGTTCAACATATAAACATATAACTCTAGTCTCAGGATCCTTTCCAAGATACTCTAAGAAATCACACTCATTCAGATTCATTGCATTGCCATAGCTTATGAACTTAGTTATTCCATATCTCTTTTGTGAAGCCATATCAAGAATCATTCCGCCAAGAGCTCCTGATTGTGATATGAAGGATATTCCCCCTTGGCCAGGTCTTTTTAACTTCTGTTTTGATAAGAAAATACAGTCAAGTTCAGTGTATGAATCAAGGATTCCCAGACAATTCGGACCAATGCATCTGATTCCATACTTTTCAAGCGCATCATGGAGCTTTTTTTCTAAGACATTATTCCCTACTTCCTTGAATCCCGCGCTTACAATTATCACGTTCTTTATTTTTTTCTTCCCACACTCTTCAACAGCAGCCGGCACAAAGTCCGCCTTAATTGCTATGATTGCCAAGTCAATACTATCCTCTATTTCGAGAACACTTTTGTAACATTTGACATGAAAAATCTCCGAGGCATTTGGATTTACAGGATAAACCGTTTTCCTCTGATATAGATTTCTGAATATTACATTGCCTACTTTTCCAATTTCGTGGCTTGCTCCAATGACGGCAATCTTCTCCGCTTTGAAGAAAATATCAAGGGTGCTTGATTTTTTTGGCACACTTTTTATGGGTTTTTCTTTTACAATTTTTACTTTTTGGACTTTTATTTTCTTGACTTTTTTCACTGCTTTTACTTTTTTCATTTTTTTCATTTTTATTTCCATTCCTCCTTTAATAATCCATAAACATTGCAGTCGTGGATTTTTCCAGTTGACTTTGCCCTGGCATGCTTTCTCATCATTCCCTCATATTTGAATCCTAATTTTTTGAGCAAAGAATTTGATGCTTCATTTTTGATATAGGCATA
This sequence comes from Candidatus Woesearchaeota archaeon, assembly GCA_964481435.1. GTDB lineage: Archaea > Nanobdellota > Nanobdellia > Pacearchaeales > UBA284 > JAPLYB01. The sequence continues at coordinate 22,287 of CAYZTH010000011.1, read as the reverse complement.
AGCATAAACTCTTCTAAGTTTTAATTTTTTAAAAGCGAAATCTAAAACGGCCCTAGACGCTTCAGACATAATTCCTTGTCTATGGTATTTCTCTCCCAACCAGTAGCCAAGCTCAGAGATTCCTTTAAACTTGTTAGTATCGTGTAATCCTATTCCACCAACTATCTGCTTTTCAGACTCCAGAATTATCGCAAAAGCAAAAACATTTTTTTCTTTAGAGATCTTTAGCCACTCTTTTGCATCTTTCATTTTATATGGGCAAGGCACTTCAGATAAGAACTTTGAAACATTCGGATTGCTTATATTCTCAATTAATTCTTTCTCATCTCCCTTTTTCCAGGATCTCAAAATTAATCTTTTTGTTTTGATTATCATCTTTTTATTTTTCAAACACGATTCTCGCATCAACCGCCTTACCCTCTTGTTCATTTAACATAAATGGATTGACATCAAGTTCGAGAATCTTCTTCCCTAGTGGTGTTTCAGGGATTTTTGATATTGAGATGCATGCTTTTTTTAAAGAATCGAGATTAACTTGTCTCTTTCTCGCAAACAGTATTTCCCTGCCTTTTATATCCTCAAGCATTGAATCAAAATCCTCTTCATCAATCGGGCACTTCCTGAAACTTATACTTTTAAGGACTTCAACAAAAACTCCCCCAATTCCCAAACCAATGATATGGCCGAAGGTATCATCTTTTTTTAAGCCGATTATGAGCTCTTGGCCGCTGATAAATTCCTCAACCAAAATTCCTTGGGCCTTAAATTTCTTGGATATTCCCAATAGGAATTCAAGATGTTTGAAAAATTCATCAGAATTATATGCTATCTTGACTCCGCCTATATCGGTCTTATGTAAAACAGAATCTGAGACAATTTTTAGTACAATCGGAAACTTAATTTCTCCAATAGCGCGATTTTTCAGGATTAATTGGGCTTTTTTCAGGTCTAGAACCTCATCTTTTGACACGGGTATGTACTTGGATAAGAAAGTCTTTGCTTTATACTCTGGAAAAATCACTTCATTCAACCCCATTTTTTAAATACTCTTCTGTCTTACTATAAGATAAATATAAAAAGAAGGACTTTTATACTTTTCCATACTTTAGAAATAAAAGAGATAAAAGCCCAAAAAGCCAAATCCTAGAAAAATCTTAAAAAATGGTGAATGATGAAGAAACTAAGGAAATTAAGGTATTAAAAGAGATGAAAGACATAGGGAGCATAAAAGAACTCGATATTCCCAAGGGCATAATGGATGAAGATAAAAAATCAGGTAAAAAAGAGCTTGTCCAGCAAAAACTTATCTCCACAACCAAGGGTCCAGAGATTACCGATGTTCTCAAGTTTGTCTCATTTGGGACTCCCCTGAGAACGGCAATAGAGAAGATAGCTCATGCAGGCACAGGGGCCCTGATGGTAGTTGGTAATGAAGACATCTTAAAGATTATCCGTGGTGGGTTCTCTCTTGACTGTAAGTTTACCTCTAACCGAGTAGCAGAGCTCTCAAAGATGGATGGGGCCATAGTTCTAGATTCAAAAATGTCCAGAATTCTATACTCTTCAGCCCTGATGGTCCCTGACCCAGACATAAAAACAAGTGAGACAGGTTCTAGGCATCAAGCAGCAGAAAGAACAGCCAAACAAACAGGACAATTAGCTATAGCTGTCTCTCAGAGAACCGGCTTGAAAACAATATATTATGGAAATGTAAAATATCAATTAAAGGAACTTGAAAACTTGTTATCCCGAGCGAGGTCAACTCTTGAGAACATGAGAAAGTACCGGCAGGTTGTTGATGAGTTGATGACCAAGCTGAATTTCTTAGAGATAATGGGTTTCGCAGAAGTCTATGATATAACCATCCTTTTGCAGAGAATAGAGATAATCGTGAGGATTGAAAAAGAAATTAGAAGACATCTTATCGAACTTGGAAAAGAAGCAGGAATGTTAGAGATAGAATTTAAAGAGCTCATAAAAGATATTGAAAAAGAGTACATGTTAATAGTTAGAGATTATAAAAAGAAAGTTTCAACAAAAAGAATTAGGAAATCTCTTTCAAACTTTTCTTATGATTCCCTATTAGATCCAAGCAACATTGCCGTAGCTCTGGGTTATTCCTCCTTGGATGAAAAAGTCTCCCCAAAAGGCTATCGCTTTTTATCCAAGATAAAAGCTTTATCGCCCGCAAAAACCGAGATATTGATAAAGAAATTCAATCTCAAAGAACTTTTTGATATGCCTATTGATGCTTTTGTAGAGCAATCAGGAATAGAGAAGAAAGAGGCTTTTGAGATTCTTGAGGAAATCAAAAAGCTTAAAAACGAGCTGATTGCTAAGTTGTAGTTTAGCAATTAGGTGAATTTATGTGGGTTTTTCTTAGCAGAAGAAATTTGAGATTTATTTATTAGATTTACTTCCCGTTAGTTTGTATGCTTGCCCAGGGTTCATATTCATCCAAATTTCTTTTCCTAATGATTCTTTGGGCATGGGCGTAGAATAATTTCTAGGAAAGAAGGTTACTGGTTGAGTAATTCCAATTCCTCTTAAGAACATTGTAAACTCTCGAGCATCTTCAGGAGTTTGTGGTATCCAGACGTCATAAGAAGAAGGTTTAATTTCTTTTGCTGCATCTATGCTTGGATCCCCTTGGTCCGGCCTTTGAGATTTAGCGTTTAGAGCAACCCCCCAATAATCTGTTCGGACAAGATTGCCACTAACTCTTCCTCGTCCCTCTTGGAGGCTTTTAACCGATTGGCAAACCGCATAACCCCCGTGAAAGTCTCTTCCAGAATACACCTTCGTGTCCACTTCTGGATTGAAGCGTTGATTCATAAAATTTGTGCCACCGCGTCTAATTGTTAAAATTCTTTCTAATTTGTCTATCATTTTCCTACGGGTTTATAAGAAAAATAGTTTTATAAATCTTTCTATAAATAACCACTTTATAGTAACAAGATAAACAAGAAATTAAATTCTACTTCCGAGCACTATGGGGAACTACCTCAGTCTTAGGCCATTCTTATATATTTTTAAACCCCAAAACTCTACATTTTATTAGAAAAATGTTAACACAAGACCAAATTGAAGATTTTAAATCAAGGCTAGAGAGGGCATCAAACCCGGTATATTTCTTTGATAACGATGTTGATGGTCTAGCTGCTTTCCTGATTATAAGAAAATTCTTTGGCCGTGGAAAAGGCGTTGCAATAAAAAGTTATCCTTCTTTGAATCAACAGTATATAAGGAAGTTAGATGAATTCCAGCCTGACCTGATTGTGGTTCTTGACAAGCCATTAATTTCTCAGGATTTCATTGAAGCTGCTAAAGAACGCGGGATTCATATTGTCTGGCTTGATCATCACCCAATCCCTTCGAATACGCGAGATGACAGCATATCCTATTACAACCCCCTAGATAATCCCCAGAGAGATAACAGACCAACCGCCTACTGGGCTTACAAGATAATCAACAATAGGACTTATGAATGGATTGCAATGTTGGGCTGTATAAGAGATTGGTTTGTTCCTGAATTTGCAGAGGCTTTTTCAAAAGAATTTCCAGACCTTTTCCCATATACCCAGAATTCAGCCAAAGCACTCTACGAAACTCCAATAGGCCGAATAACTAGAATCTTGGACTTTGCCCTAAAAGACAAGACCAGTGCCATAGTTAAAATGATAAAGATAATGCTTGATGTCACTACCCCAAATCAGATTAATGAGGAAAATAAAAAACTCTACCCCATATACAAGAGATATTTTCAGATAAATAAAAAATACGGAACTCTCATGAAAAAGGCAGAAGAAATAGCCTCAAGAAGCTCAAAACTTTTATTCTTCCAGTACGGTGGCGACCTCTCCCTATCCAGCGAACTAGCTAATGAATTATTTTACAAATACTCTGAAAAAATAGTTGTTGTGACATATATTAAAGGAACAAAAGTTAATTGTTCTCTTCGAGGTCTGATTAATGTTCGAGACCTAGCTCAAAAAGCATTGCAAGGGATTGAAAGTTCCTGCGGCGGACACGAGAATGCAGTGGGAGCGACATTCCAACTCCAAGATTTAAGGAATTTCAAAAGAAATCTCTTTAGGCTTCTGAACCGGTTCGAGTCAAGGCCAGTTACTATTGGTCCTTGAGCTCTCGCTCTCAAACCTTTTCAATCTTAACTTTAAACAACTTCTCACCATTTTCGAGCTTTTCTTGGATTTCTTTTTCATCCAAGTGGATCCATGTTGGATTAACTAGAAAGAGTCCTTCTGATGGTAAGGTTTCATTTGGATGAATTGTTAGGGTGCGCATTTTAAACGGTCATTTAAAGTCCGGATTTGATTTTCTTTCTAATAAAGGATAAAATAACATATTAAGAATAATTCCAAGATATGCTAAATTAATTAACCAGAGGTTTATCCCAAGGAAATAAAAGACAAGGTTTAGGGAAAAAAACATTGTTGTTATAATGGTTAATTGATGTAAAAAATAGTAATTTTTGAATAATAGTAATGAAATTGCCAGTAGAATTAATGGAATTGTAATCCAAAAATAGATTTTTAGAGACAAGAGGAGGGCCGATAGAAATAATAAAAATTCTATAATCGCTATTGAATTAAATTTTCCAATAAGTGTAGGAATTGTTTGTTTATTCGCGTCTTTATTATGTTTAAAATCCCTTAAATCTCCAATAAGCGCTCTTGCAAAGTAAATTAAGAAGATGACTAGAGTAATAAACAAGGTTAACTGAGATATGTGATTCGTATAAAGCAAAATGGCATAAACAAAATAACAAGATTGAATTAATCCTCGAAAAAGTCCACTTAAGCTACCAAAAAATTTGTCTTTATTCTTTTGTAAATAGAAAAAAACAAGTATAACTGAAAATGTTAAAGGAATTAAGGATAATGGGTTTAAAACTAGGCCAATTACCACTGAAATTAACAAAGATAAAAAAGCAAAAATTACTTTTGATTTTGCTCTGTAACTATAACTATGTTTTTTCTCTAGAAGAATATTAAAGAAAAACCATAACGAAAGCAAGCATATTGGGAACCAAATATCTTTTATTGAAAATATAAATTGACTAGATATAGAAAACTTTGCTAAAACCCCTAAAAAAATTAAGTCAATCCAGCTGTATGGCCTTAAATTTAAAAGTTGCTTGAACATTTTTCAATTTTTATAATGTTTATTATAGATTTTGATTAGAACCGGGCCTAGTTGTTCAATATCTTCAATAAAGATAACGCTTTTGTTTTTCAGGATAATATCTTCTTTAAGAATCTCGTATGTTTGTAGGTTATTTGTTACAATATAATCCGCTCCTCCTTTAATCATCCAATCTCTAAGCCATTCTATTTCTTTTTCAACAAATATGATTAAAGGTTTGTCTGAATTTGCATACCAACCAATCTCCCAAGCGCAGTCTCTGCCATACGGGGGGAGTGCCAGGCACATATCTGATTCTTTTATTGCATTTACACAAAGTTGATAAATTTCCACAGGAAAGGTCTCATGCTTATCCCCTCTTGGAGTGTGTTTTTGGGGCATAAAAACACTTATTGGTCTTTTTAAGCTATTACTAACTAGGTCATTCCAATTTTGAGCATCTTTTGAAACTCTTGCACTTAGGTAAATTTTTATTTTATTATTTATCATAGTATAGTGACAACACGTAGATATATTAATTTTATCAGCCAAATATTGCTCAAAATACGAAATATTTAAAAAGTATGTGTATTTAGATTAATTATGAATGAAGAATTAGACTTGCTTGATAAGAAAATAATGTATGAACTGGATTTGAATGCAAGAGTTTCAGCTAGCCAGTTAGCTAAGAAGTTAAGAAAGAGTAAAGAAACAATTAACTTTAGGATTAATCGTTTGATTAAGAATAAATTTGTTAAGGGATTTTATTCTATTTTTAATACCTCTAAATTAGGATATTACTATGTTAAATTTTATATTAAATTCAGGAACATAACACAAGAAAAAGAAAAACAGCTATTTGACTATGTAACTAATCAAGAGAAAATTGCTTATTTGGCTAGTATTGAAGGTCAGTATGATTGTTTTGTTCTTTTAATGGTTAAAAATTTCAATGAAGTCGCACATTTTCAGGATAATTTTATGAAGTTATTCGGGCAATTTATTCAAGAAAAAGACATTGTGGTTTTTTTGAATACACACCGGTTTAATTCAAGATTCCTCTTTGATGGTGTGGAGAAGAGAGATTGGAATTATTCCCTTGAACTTGAAAATTACCCTCTAGATGAGATTAATAAAGAAATATTAAAGATTATAACAAATCATTCAAGAATATCCCTGATTGAAATTGCAGAGAAGCTTAAAATTGATCAAAAGGTTGTTAAGTATAGGCTCAGAAAATTAGAGAAGGATAATATTATACTTGCTTATGTCACCTCTCCAAACTTTGATAAGCTAGGGTTAAGCTTTTTTCAGGTAAATATCTCCTTGAAAAATTCAAATTCAAGAAAGAAGATAATAAAGTTCTTTGAAGAAACTGGAAAATGTTTGTTTGCTATGGAATTAATTGGAAAATATGACTTGTTGGCAGAATTACATTTAGAGAATAATGAACAGCTGAAAAAGATAATCACAGAATTCAGAGAAAAGTTCATTCAGGAGTATAGCGATTACGATGTTTCCACAATCAATAAAGAGTATGTAATGGTTTGGAGCCCCTTTGGGCTAGTTAGAGACCCTAGTTAACAGCAACCTTTTTAATGCTTAATTCTTCATTTTATATGGCAAAATCCCCCTGTGATAAAGAACATAATTGTAAGGAAAATCTCAGACCAGTCAAGGCTCTGAAGATAACAAAGAACATGTCTGCCTCTAAGATTGTGCAAGGCATGAAAGGTACAGCCTACAATGCTCGAAGCCTCGGAGAGGCTGGCGAGATATGGTTAGAAGCATGTAAGGATAAAGGATGCAAGAAATTCTTTGGACTCGCAGGAGCCCAAGTTCCAGGCGGCATGAAGCAGGTTATAATTGATATGATTGAAAATAACATGATTGATATCTTCGTTTCAACAGGTGCGAACCTAACTCACGATCTAATTGAAGCCCTTGGTTTCCATCACTATCAGGCCAACCATATAGACGACAAAATTCTTCATCAGCAAAAACTTGATAGAATTTATGATGTTCTGATGAAATCTGAAGTCTATCAGACTCTTGAGAAATGGTTTGAAAATAATTTTGATGAAATAAATTCAGAGTCTGTTTCAGAGTTCTTGGAAAAAATCGGAAAAATTCTGAACAGCACAGAGCAAGGAAAGAATTCAGTTCTTGCAGCATGCTACAGAAAAAAAGTTCCTATTTTCTCAGCACCGATTACAAATTCAGGGATAGGGTTGATGGTCTGGAGCATGATGTTAAGGAAGAAAAAACCGCTGATGAATGATTTTAATGACTTGAATAAAATGCTTGACCTTGCATGGATAAGTAAGAAGAAGGCAGTCTTTTATACAAATTCTGGCGAGCCAAAGAATTATATCCAGCAAGCAATGCAATTCTCAACTCCCGCCCAGTATGGTATTCAGATAACAACTGAGCCAACTTCTCCCGGAGGCTCGTCAGGAGCACCGTTGCGTGAGGGAATCTCCTGGGGCAAGATGTCAGATAAAGGAAGATTCATGGACATATTCTGTGATTCAACAATTGTTCTCCCCTTGATTTATTCCTATGTTCTTGATAATCTATAAACCCTGAAGATATGGGTTCTAGTTACATAATCTTTAAAAGTAAGTTTTCTCTTATTTATTAATAAAAGAGATAAATTTAGGTATCGGCAAATATAAAATAAAAAAAGATTTTGGTGCATAAAGCACAACGTTGCAAAATCCAAATAACTAAGAAAATATAGGCTTTAGAACAAAAATGAACAAACACCCCATATATGTCCTTCTCGCAATCGTTATTTTGATATTGCCAAATTTATCTTTTGTTCTCGCACAAGAATTTGACTATAGTGAAGGAGTGCAGGAACAGCTCACGATGATTCGGATTTCAAATAGGGTTTATAGTACTGCTTCAAGACTTGATGCGAACCTGACTTTTTACCCACTCGACGATATAAGGCAGAAATCCTACACCCTAACTCCTCTGGGAGCAGTACCCTCTGCCTCTGGAATTATTTTTCATTTTAATAAGGTAGGAGAAATCGAATTTAGCATAGACTCAAATGTTTCCACAAAATTAATTATTACTCCTCTTGGCGCAGAGAATTTAGAGAATATAAGAAATCAAGCAAGTGTGCATAGAGAAATTGTACCCTATACAAAACCAAGCGCATTCTCTGATTCTTCAAACCCAATAATTGAAAATAAAGCCCAACAGTTAGTTCAGGGAACAGAGAATTCAGTTGAAGCACTCTACACTCTTGCAGAATATGTAAAGAATTCAATGACCTATGACACCAATTATAGTGAGCTAAAAAAAGCATCCCAGATTACAGTCGAAAAGCGAGGGGTCTGTGCCCAGTACACTATCCTATTTATTGCCCTGACAAGAGCCATAGGAATTCCTTCGAGATATGTTTCCGGAATAGCCTACACAACAAGAATAGAATCATTTCAAGAGCATGCCTGGGCCGAAGTCTGGCTTCCTGATCAAGGATGGGTCCCATTCGATATTACCTTCGGGCAGTATGGCTGGCTCGACACAAGTCACATTGCCCTGAAAAAGAGCATGGATGCGGGGGATTCCTCAATAAAGTACAGCTACATTGGCGGATATATCCAACCACAAGAGATATCCATTGATGCTTCAGTTGTTGGATATCAATTCGGCAAGAGTTTTTCAAATATAACCATGGAACTGGGGTTGTATAAAGAAAAGGTATCACAAGGATCATATGTTCCTCTGAAGGTTATAATAAAGAATAATAATCCCTACTACGTTCTTCTTCCAATAAGGGTCTCGATTGCACCCGAGGTGTATGGAAAATTTCAGAAGATACTTCTTCTTGGACCAAGTTCTGAGAAAGAAACTTTTTTTATGCTCTATGTTCCTGAAAAAGAAAGATGCAGCAATGGTTGCATTGCAAAGGTAGAGGTAAAAGATTCTTTTAATGACACTTCCTCGACAAATCTTCTTTTTTCAGATTTCTATGAAAAGATTTCACTTGATAGAGCAACAGTCATAGTCAATAGCACAGACGTGTACTTCGGAGATTTTGATTTTTATTGCACTCCCGAGGCGTATAAAACAGGAGATGCTTCAAAGAAAATCCTTTGTAGAATAAACTCCTCAAAATCAAAAAAAATAATCCTTTGTTATAAAGAAAGGTGTTTTGAGACCTACTCTTTCAAAGATAGAGAGATAACTGAAATTATAGATATTCCCAAAAATGAGACCGAGGCATGTATAACCCTGAATGAATCAAATATGATGCTCAATTCCTGTGTTGATTTTAATAAGAATGAAAATGATTCTATTGGGAGTGTTTTGAATAATTTTATTGCATGGATTAAAAGTTTATTCAATCTCTAGATTTTTTTGAACTCAAGAAAGCTTTAAAAACACCCTCTTTCTATTCATTTTATGGCACTAAGAAAAGGGCACTGTTCAACAACAGTCAAAAGAGCAAATACTAGAAAGAGCAAAGTCAAGAGCAAGAGTTACGTAAAGACTATTCCACCAAATAAACTGGCAAAGTATATGATGGGCGATGTTCAGGGATTCTATACCGGTAAATATAAGTTTATGGTATCTTTGATCGAAGAAGATGCTATTCAATTAAGAGACAACGCAGTCGAGGCAGCAAGACAGCTCCTTCATAGACATCTTGAGAATAAAGTCAAAGGTAACTATTTCATGCTTCTAAGGGCCTATCCTCATCATATTGTAAGAGAACATAAGATGTTGACAGGTGCAGGAGCAGATAGAATGTCATCTGGAATGGCACACTCTTTCGGAGTTCCAACTGGAGTTTCTGCACAGATAAAAGAGGGCGGTAGGGTCATCACAATATTCTGCAATAAAGACCATGTCTCAATCGTTAGAGAGATAATGCATATGGCAAGAGCAAAGATTCCTGGCAAGAAGCACGTTCTAATTGAAGAGATAAAGTAGAGATTAGGTAATTCTGAAGCAAAACATTTTTTAACCCATATTCTCTATAAGATATATAAAAAGAGAAAAATGCCAGAAGAATTCAGTTCAATCGAGGTAGATGAAGCAGATGATGCAGAGGACACAGAAACTAGTAGTAAAGAAACCCCTGTTAAACAAGAGGTTAATCTAGAAAAAGCTTCAGAGCACTCGGGGCATAAGAATGTAATGTGGCTAAGGGAGATAAGCAAGGAAGATACTCTGCTTGTCGGAGGAAAAGGAGCAAATCTTGGTGAGATGTTCAATTCAGATTTCCCGGTTCCAGATGCTTTTGTCCTCACATCACACGCATTCCGTGATTTTCTTAACATTACTCATTTGAAGCAGGAAATTTTTTCTATAATCAAGAGCATAAAATTTGAAGACACGCAGGATCTAGAAGAAAAAGCAAAGAACATTCGAGAGAAAGTTATCAATGCCGAAATGCCTCCTGAATTTGAAGAGGAGATTCTTAAAAGTTATGAAAAACTCGGTTCTGGAAATTTAAATGAACATATGATTAGAGTCAAAGACCCGTGTTTTGTTGCTGTAAGGAGCTCAGCAACAGCCGAGGACTTGGCAGAAACAAGTTTTGCAGGCCAGAATGATACTTTTGTGAATATGAGGGGCAATGAACAAGTCATTGGTGCAATAAAAAAATGCTGGGCCTCACTTTATACAGCACGTTCAATTTATTACCGAAATAAAAATAAGATAGATGAAGAGACTATTCTGATTGCAGTCGTAGTTCAGAAGATGGTCAATTCTGAGAAATCCGGCGTTATGTTTACGACCAATCCTTTGACAAATGACTCGAATCAGTTAGTTATAGAGGGAGTCTTTGGTTTAGGGGAGGGTATAGTCTCTGGGGCAATTGAGCCAGATCATTTTTTGATTGATAAAAAAACAGAGCAGATACTAGAAAAAAGAATAGGCAAGAAGAAGATTGCTATCACCCGAGACAGTTCTGGAAAGACCATAAAACAACAGCTACATGACGCATTTATGGACAAAGAAGTTCTCTATACTCATGAGATAAAAGAATTGATAAAAGTAGCTAAGAGGCTTGAAGAGCACTACCACTTTCCTCAGGACATAGAATATGCCTTTGAAGGCGGAAATCTCTACATTGTCCAGACAAGACCAATATCAACCCTGAATAAAAAACAAGAAGATAAAGAAGTTCGGGGCAGAGTCTTGTTAGAAGGTTTGGCAGCTTCAAGAGGAATGGCCTCGGGAAAAGTCAAGTTAGTTCTTGATTTGAATGAGCTCTATAAAGTTCAGCCAGGAGATGTCCTAGTTACAAGAATGACAAATCCAGACATGGTTGTGTCAATGCAAAAAGCAACAGCCATTGTCACAGATGAGGGCGGTTCAACCTGTCATGCAGCAATAGTTTCCCGAGAACTTGGAATCCCCTGTGTTGTCGGAACAAAAAATGCGACCCAGGTTCTAAAAGATAATGGCAGAATTACTGTCGATGGTACAAATGGGAAAGTCTATGCAGGCGATTTAATAAAGAAACAGATTGGCATAAAACCCGAAGAAAGCAAAGTGCACGAAGTCAAAGATATTTCAATTGAAGTTGATCATCCGCATACTCCCGCATCTTCTTCCCAAGGATCAAAACCCGATTTTGCAAAGATGTTTGGCCAACCAACAAAATCACAATCACAGGCACAATCAGGAGTCATGGTAAAGGTAAATTGTGACTTGCCCATGGTTGCAGAAAGGGCCGCTGCAACAGGCGCAGATGGTGTTGGATTAGTAAGGATTGAATTTATTATTGCCGAGGGCGGAAAGCATCCCGCATATTATTTAAAGATGAATCAACTCGATGAATATTCAAAACTTCTAGCAGAAAATCTTGAACATATTGCAAAGGCATTCAAAGGAAAACCAATATGGGTCAGAACCTCGGATATCAGGACTGATGAATATACTCATCTCCAGGGAGCAGAGGAAGAACCAAAAGAATCAAATCCGATGTTGGGTTGGCATGGCATCAGAAGAAGTCTGGACCAACCAGATATTTTGCAAGCTGAATTCAAAGCAATCAAAATTCTTCATGATAAAGGCCATAATAATGTTGGCATAATGATTCCTTTCGTAATAAATGCCGAAGAAGTGAGGCAAGCAAAAGAGATTTGCAGACTCGTTGGCCTAGAACCTAGAGAAGATGTTGAGTTCGGAGTCATGATAGAAACGCCAGGAGCCTGTATGATTATAGAAGACTTGTGTAATGAGGGTATAGACTTTATTAGTTTTGGAACAAATGACCTTACACAGTTGACACTAGGCCTCGATAGAAACAATGAGATTATAGCAAAGCACTATCATGAAAAGCATGCGGGAGTCCTAAGATTATTAGAGATGGTCATAACTGTCTGTAAGATGTATAATGTCAAATCATCTATCTGTGGTCAGGCTGGCTCAGACCCTGAAATGGCAAAATTCCTTGCCAAGAAAGGCATTTCCAGCATTTCAGCTAATATAGATGCTGTTGAAGAGATCAGAGAAGCTATTAAATGAGGTAATTCTAATTAACAACGTGCATAATAAATAAAGCAAGATTGCAGAAGCACAACGACTCTTGCCAAATATAACAACTTATCTTAAAAATGAGAGAAAAAGAAGCCCTAGAAAAAGGAATAGACCTTGAAAAATTAAAAGAAGAACAAAAAAAACTCTCTAAGCTTGTTTCTCTAAAAGACTCATTTGACTTCTCAGTGTGCCAGAGATTTGGAGGAATTATCTGCGAAACAATAGGAAAAGAACTTGTTGCAACGATTGTTGTTCTAGATGAAGAAGGTGAAGTTGTTGATAAAAAATTCTCAATCCAAAAGCCCAGGTTTCCCTATATTCCCGGTTATAGGGCGTACAGAGAACTTCCCGTTATCATCGAAGCTCTGAAGAAGACCGAAGAAGATCCAGATGTTCTATTTATCATGGGTCAGGGTATTGCGCATCCACAAGGTCTTGGGATTGCAAGCCATCTGGGGATATCAATAAACAAGCCCGTCATTGGAATAGCAAATACGATGATGTGCGGTGAAGAAAAAGATGATGAGGTGATTCTCAATAAAAAAGTTGTGGCAAAGAAGATTATAACCAAAGAGAAGTCTAATCCAATATATGTCTCCCCGGGGCACAATATTAGCATGAAATCCTCACTAGCCCTAACAATCAAATCAATTCATGAACCTCATAAGCTTCCAGAGCCACTGGTTAAGGCAAGAAAGTTTCTAAAAGAAGTAAGAGAAGAGATGATGCTAAAGACATCATGATTATAAGGAATCGCAATAAAGCTTTAATTATAATAACTATCTAGTGACAACAAGTGGAAAGATTTATAAACTTCATTTTCTTTTTGATTTATAATTAAATTGAATAAAAATCAAATTTAAAAAATGAATCAATATGATCCCACAGTAACTGTAACAAGACCATTTATAGACCATCTAAGTAATGTCCGTCCTCAAGATGCTTTACGAGCAGATATGGACACTTACTCTGACCCAAGGAGAGCAGCTGAATTAAGAGAACGTGCTAGAATTCCCGAAGGTTCCGTGTATTCAGATAGAAGTTAATCTTAGTCTTTTTATTCTTTATTTTATTCTGCCTTGAAATTCCAAACATCAAGATATTGCCAGAGTCTTTTCGGGGTCAAATCCTTTATTCTTTCATGAACATCAACAAATTTAAAAGACTCGACCATTCTCACTTCATTAACTTTTCTAATGTATATTAAAGAGAACAAAAGCCTCAAAACTCCTGAAGCTAGGAAAAGTACTAAGAATATTGAGATTCCGAAGACAACATTGATACTCGCTAAAACTCCAGCAACAGTTGCTCCAAGGAAGGTCCCAATACTCGAGATAAAATTAAAGTAGGCAGTACAGAGGGCCATCTTCTGTCTCGTCACAGCATCATAAATAAAGTTGCTTTGAGTTAGTCTGTAACCTGCAAAGATCATCCCGGAGTAAAACTCAACCAAAACCAAGAAAGGTACAAGCCCCGGGGAACCACGGAAGAAGAAGTATGAAGCAAACCAGCCAAGTGGAACAAGTGGCGTTAAAATTGCAGTAATTTTCATTGTTTTTATATTTCCATAACGGTCTGCAAACTTGCCCCATAAAGGCACGAATAAGAGATTTCCAACAATGGAACTTATAATCACAAGAGTAAATGTTGCATAATTAAATCCTAAACTGTTTAACATATAAACCGCAAAAAATGGGGATGCCACATTAATTGCGAAATCCATCAAAGCAGACGCAATCACAAATCTTCCAAAATTATTGCCTGCCATTTTTTTGACAAACTGCAGGAAACTGAAGTAGTGTTCTTTTTCAATCTTCAAGTGAGGTTCGTATTTTTTTCTTAATAACTGAGAAGAGATTAATCTAGCAAAGAAACAAACTCCAAATAAGATAAAAAATCCAATAAATACTTTAGTTCCTGCAAACTTATCTAGAACAAAACCCCCTGCAAGCATAGAAATAAGGGCGATGAATCCAGTTATTTTATTCCTCGTTCCGAAATACTTTCCGCTCTTGTCAGGATCAACCAAGTCTTTCATCCACGATGCCCATATCGGCGCATAGAATGAACCGAGAGTGAGCAAGAGGGTATATACTACAATTAAAAAAGTTACAGATATCAAAGAATCAAACTTAAAGATGAAAAATAAGATTCCCGCGAATATGACTAGAAGCCAAAAAAAAGACTGGATTAAAGTTGCCCAGACCATCAGTTTTTTTCTTGAGAATCTGTTCATTGCCCAAGAAGAAAAGATTTGAGAGAAATTTCCCACAAGATTGGGGATAGCCGTCAATAGGCCTATTTGAGTATTACTAGCACCTAGGGCTAGGGCAAATGGGCTGATATATCTTGAGCCTGCCCCATCTGTGACAGCATTAAAAGAGCCCTCAATAATGCTTATATCCCTTGAGCCTTTTCTTTTATCTTCAAAATCTTCTTTAAGCTCTTCTTTAATCTCTTTAATTCTGTCTTCAACCTCTTTTCTCTGAGTTCTTGCCCTCTCTCTTAAAAAATCTAGATTATAACTTGATTTATTCTGTTTAATACTCTGATTATCTTTAAGTTTGTCTTTATTCTCTTCAGTCATTCTTGCCTCTTTTCTATTATTCCTTTGTTTTCGTTTAGATTATTGCAAATTTATATTTATAAAGATATCTAATGATGATTAAGTTTATAAATTGAAAGTCACAGAATTCCCATGATAATCAGAGAATATCGCCCAGGGGATAATATGTACTTATTTGATTTTTTTAAATCAACAGAAAGTGAGTATCTCCCGCCTCTTTCACAAAGGCCCGGTGGAATTGATGGTTTTCTGCAAGAATGGCGAGATGCAGAGGGAAAGGCAGCGGTGATTCCAGAGGATAATTCCCCAACAATTCTAGCATCAATGGGATGGGCTGTTTTTGGAGATGATTGTTATGTTGATTGGATAGCAGTCAGAGATAATCTAAGAAGGGCAGGTCTTGCAACAAATCTTGTGAAGTATACTTTAAATCAGATGAATGAGGTTAAGACTGCTTTTGCAAGAACCTGGGATAGTAATATGAAAAGCCGGGGATTGATGGAAGGCCTAGGAGCAAGGGTAATAACTCGTGAAGGATTTCCAAGACGTATCCGTAAAGCATTTTCTCTTAGAGATTTTCCAGGAAGAACAACAGTCTGGTATAAAATAGATTTAGCAGAAGCTTCGCGGAGACTTGGTCTTAAAACTTAATCCTATTCAATATATCCGCCCTTCTGCAGGTCCCAGAGATTTTTATAGACTCCTTTCTGTCTAATAAGTTCAAGGTGCTTTCCTTTTTGGACAATTTTTCCTTTTTCAAGGACAACTATTTCATCAGCATTCATGACCGTTGATAGTCTATGCGCGATTATTATTGTTGTTCGTCCTTCCATTAAATTGTATAGGTCTCTTTGTATTTCATGTTCTGTCTGTGAATCTAGGGAGGATGTGGCTTCATCAAGAACAAGGACTTTTTTGTCTGCAAGGAGCGCCCTTGCTATGGATACTCTCTGCTTTTCTCCTCCTGAAAGTTTGACTCCTCTCTCTCCAACTATTGTGTTCTCTTTGCACGGGAAACTTTTTATGATTTCATCAAGCTGCGCAAATTTGATAGCTTCTAGAACTTCTGCTCTTGTCGCATTTGGTTTTGAGAAGGCTATATTATTGTATATCGTATCATCAAATAACACACACTCCTGGGGAACAATTGCCATTTCTTCTCTCAAAGATTCTTGTTTGGAATCCCTTATATCTTTGTCATCAACCAATATTGCTCCCTCATTCACATCATAGAACCGGTACAAGAGCTTTATCAGTGTTGTTTTTCCACAGCCTGAATGGCCAACTAAAGCAATTTTTTTGTGTTTTGGAATTTTTAAACTGAAATTCTTGAACAGTGTTCTTGGGCCATACTTAAAAGTGATGTTCTTAAATTCTATATTTCCATTCTCGACTTTTAAGTCTACTGCGCCTTTCTTGTCTTTAACATCTTGTTCGATTTTTCCATATCTGAACAAAGCATCAAAATCAGCCATCGATAGATAATAGCCTCTTATTCCCCATCCGAATCCCATCAAAGTACCCAGGGCGCTTGCATAAGCAGTATAGATAAATACCAAAGTTCCGATGGTAAGTGCCCCATTAAGCAAGCCAAGTATCGGGAACAGGATTATTAAGAAAGTCCCTATGCCCAGGATGATTTCTTGCACAGAATCCAACCATCTAAAGTAGTGCCAGTGTTTTAAGAAGTATTTTTTTGTTCTCTCGCTTATATCATGATATCTGCCCTCTATCCTGCTCTCTTTTCCAAAATACTTTATTGAATCTATATTTATCAAGAAATCACTTATATTCGCTTTTTCAAAATCCTCTGCTTCATTTACTTGGATATTGGCCTCTTTTTGCCAGATCTGGACAAAATAAGTGTAAACTAGGAAAGCAACAGCAGTCAAGAATACAGTAAGTGCAGATACCCAATCAAAGTAGAGTATTGATACTGAAACAACAACTAGATTGAATAGCAAAGGCACAAAGCTGAATAACACCGAGTCAGTCATCCTCTCCATTGAACCAGCTCCTCTCAAAAGTTTTGATATTAATGAACCTGTTTTATGGCTTGTATGGAATGAATGAGATAACTTTATAATATGATTAAAGAATTTTCTTTTCAGGTCAGCGATTAGTTTAGATTCTAGAATATTAATTAGGTGTATCCTGAGCCACTTCATGAATGATCTGAAGATGACCAATGATAAGAATACAATTGCAACAGTGATTAATATCTTAGAGAATGCATCTTTTGCAAGAGTTCCTGCTAAAAAATCAGTTCCTTTATCAATCACTATCTTGAACAAGAATTTGTCAATAAGGAAAGCTGCCTCAATTATAAGTAAGACAAGCATGATTACCACAATCAATGGCCAGTATTTTTTCAAAAATCCCATATAGGTTCTTAGATTATACTTAAAATCAATCTGCCACTTGTTTCTAGGTTTTGCAGTTTTACCCGTGCACAAGCTATCTCTGTCATAAATATCTCTGTTTTTATCTTGTTTTTTTTTCTTTTCTGCCATTTTACATCTAATTGGTTTGTTGGACCAGGGGGTGACTTGTTAGGGGGTTTTGCCCCATACGAGTTTATGAAGGGTCTAGAGTCACCAAGCCAGTATTTTGTATTTGGTCGGGGTTTATGAAGGGGCAGAGCCCCTTATGTTGAGAGTCTCGACTAACATACATTTTCTTCAAAGAAATTATGACTTATAAATATTGTCAAATATAATACATAGGACAGAACAATAAAGATTAAAAACTCAAAAAGTTAAAATAAGTATAATCAAAATGTCAACTTCTTTAAAAGCAAGAACAGAAACCGGAAAAGGCATAGCGGCACAAACTGTACAAACCGATACTCCAAGAATTCCTGTTTGTGTGAATCAAGAAAATCCAAGCAGGGGGCCCAATAAAGGGACTAGCTGTCGTTTTTCTAGTAAGCGATGCATATGTATTGAACCAGGGCAAACTGCCTTGGGTGCTGATTTCTCAAGTTGTGAATATGTTTGTCATGAAGAATCAGAAATTGAGTCAACAATGTATAGGTTGTGGTATGATACAAGTCGCATGACCCAAAGAGATCGTAGAACTTGGCAACAAGTTTATCCAAGTGTTGGAATCGTGGATGGATTTTAAATTAAAAGAAAAAATGCGCCAGCCGGGATTCGAACCCGGATAATCACCTTGGGAAGGTGAGATCCTAGCCATTAGACAACTAGCGCTCATTTTATCTAAAAAGTAAATATTTATAAAACCTTATCTTAATATATCTCGGGCTAAGAAAATGACGCGATTTAATTTAACAGGAACAGCAGAAGGAAGATTACCTCTGCTTCTTGCTACAGGTAGATATGATCTAAAAATTGACTTAGACAGGTCTCTCCAATTGAACTAGGTCCCGGAAAGATGGTCAGAACAATCGATGACTTGTTTATAGGGGTTGTTCCAGGAAGGTTTGTAGTTCCTCTTCAATTTCTCACTAGGTTAATGCTCTTGGCAGACTCTGGTTCAGATCAAGCAAAGAATTTTATTATGGGCCTTGAACATAAAAGGATATTAACCGGAAATCTGATAGTCAGGGATCCTCTGGGAGCAGGAAAACCATATCTCTCTCAAAATTTAGTTCAAAGATTACAAAAAAGTCCAAAACTCGAAAGACTCTACAAAGAAGGTTCTCCCCCAGAAGTACTCTTGACTTTAGTCTCAAAAGAGGATAGGGGTTATGATGCAGTTTATGTTTCTTCATTTGCAAGGCACCAAGTCATTGCAACAGATACCTGCAGATCGCTAACTGATGTGAGGACAAGAACCGAAGCAAGAAGATTTTATACTCTGCTTTTCGGAACTCCCAATGCAGTCTATCCGCAAAGACCTGGTTTGCTCTGGGGAAAATATCACAACCAAGTTTTAGCACCCTACGCTCAAGAACCTATTAAGCAGATTTCTTTTCAAGCACATGTTGCCAAGGTTGTTTGCTATTCAGTTTACATCGAGGGCATAAGCAGAGCCTTGCCCGGCCCAGAAAAAGAGGGGTTCTCTGTGAAGATTCTTAGCAGAGAAAGATTTGTTGGTCCAAGCCCAAAAGTTTCACGAGATTCAAGTAAGAACGTTGCAATTTAGAAACCTTTTTAATTATCTCTTTCTTGAGCATAGATGGCAAAAACATCAAATAAGTTTTATATCACAACTGCAATAGATTATGTAAATGCAAAACCCCACATAGGCCATGCTTTTGAAAAGACCCTTGCAGATTCAATAGCAAGATGGCAGAGAATTCAGGGCAGGAAAGTTTTCTTCTTGACAGGTGTTGATGAAAATGCCCAGAAAAATGTTCAGGCAGCTGAACAAGCAGGTATTCCCGTTAAAAAGTTTATCGACCAGAATACGGGGTTATTTCAAGAGCTCTGCAAAAAATTGAATATAAGCTATGATAAATTTATTAGGACAACTGCCAAAGAACATACTGAAATTGTTCAAGAAGTTCTAAAAAAAGTCATTAAGAATAAAGATATATACAAAGGCCACTATGAAGGATATTATTGTTCTGGTTGCGAGGCATTCATCACAGAAAGAGATTTGGTTGATGGCAAATGTCCCGAGCATAACCGAGAACCCGATGTAATGAAGGAAGAAGCTTACTTTTTCAAGCTCTCAAAATATCAAAAACAACTTATCAAATTTGTCTCAGATTATATTATTCCAGAATCTAAGAAAAATGAAATCCTCTCTAGATTAAAAGAAGATTTGAAAGATGTCTGCATCTCAAGGAAAGGCGCGAAATGGGGTGTAGATTTTCCCGGAGATAAAGAATATAAGATTTGGGTCTGGGTAGATGCTTTAATAAATTATATTTCCGGAGCAAAGGAAAAATGGCCTGCTGACCTGCATGTCATAGGTAAGGGAATAAATTGGTTTCACTCTGTAATATGGCCCGCATTATTGATGTCTGCTAAGATTGAATTGCCAAAAAAATTACTAGTTCATGGCTATCTGAACCTACGTGGAAAGAAAATTTCAAAATCACTAGGAAATGTTATCGACCCTATTGAATTGATAAATAAATATGGTGCAGATTCCGTAAGATACTCCCTATTGAAGTGCTCTGTATTTGAAGATTCTGACTTCTCAGAGGAAATATTGATTGAGAGGCACAATAAAGAGTTAGCAAATAAGCTTGGAAATCTTGTAAGCCGAGTTTCAGCCCTTGCAGAGCAAAATGGCCTGAAAAAAGTAGAGAATAAACTTCTAAAAAAATTCAAGACAAAAGAGATTGAGAAGTTCATGGAAAAATATGAAGTCGATAAGGCTCTTTTACTAATCTTTGAGTTCATTGACAACTGCAATGAATATATTCAAGAGAAAAAACCCTGGGAAACAAAAGACAAAGGAGTCCTCTATGAACTTGTTGATTCAATAAGAGAAGTTTCAAAGTATCTTTCCTGCTTCATCCCAGAAACATCAAGCAAGATAGATAAGATTTTCAAATCAGACAAAATTAAGAAAGCAGATGTTTTGTTTAAGAAGATTGAAATCACTGGTTTGTCTGAACTATCAAGTTCACAACATTCAAACCAGAAAAATACTAACTTACCTCTCTCTTCTTCTAAAGAAAAACTTAATAAATCAGAGATTCCAGGAATCATCAGCATGGAAAACGTACAATTCAATGATTGGCAGAAACTCAATCTTAGAGTCGGCAAGATTTTGAAAGCAGAAGACATTGAAGGAGCTGATAAGTTATACCAACTTACAATAGACATAGGCTCAGAGAAAAGAGTTGTCTGCGCAGGCTTGAAACAATACTACACAAAAGATCAATTGAAAGGAAAAAGCTGTGTTCTTTTTATTAATTTAGAGCCAAGGACAATGAAAGGCATAGAAAGTAAGGGCATGATCCTTGCAGCTGTCTCAGATGATCATAAAAAGGTATTTTTAATTGCTCCCGACAAAGACATCGAGCCAGGAAGCAAGGTTTCTTAACTATACATCTCTCTAGGTTCTATTGGTCGTTTCGTACTTTTTGCAACACGCCATTCTGATGGAAGTGTGCCAATTTTTCCAGTATAAGTTATCACTTTAATTACGCCTTTTGCTAAGACCCTAATTAAAAGGGATAAACTTCTTTGATAAGCTTCAGAAACATCCTTTGATTCAGCGATTTTGCAAAGATGATAAATTCCCTTACTCAATAAGGTATTTTCAGGGTATATACCCCTTATTCTATGCGCTTCTTCCATTAGCGCGGGAAATTGTTCAGTTATTTGCATTCTCCCTCTTAGATTTCTAGAGCAAGTAGATATAAAATCTACTAAGTTTGGAGCCACATGATATGCTACTGCGCCCCTCGAAAAATCACGATTTTGCTCCCCGATCAAAACTGCCAAGAAAAAGTCTTCAGAAATTATGTCCCCCGGCATTTTATCTAGCCCAAGTTGGTGCATTCTTTCTAGTAAGTTTCTTTTGTTTACACCATAAAGCCCACCAGAAAAATGGTCTTTTGATGAGACAAAATCTTCTTTTGGTTTTGGCCACAAAAATTCAGCAAAATATCCGGAACCATTATAAACCGGAATAATCAAACCAGTAACACCCGTTTTTCCACTTGATATTAATTTACCATAAAGCAAACCGATAGAATCGTCTCCCAGACAAACATCAGCATCGCAGAAAATGACATAATTACTTTGCGCTTGGTCTACACAAGTGTTCCACGCGCCCGGTTTTCCCCTTTCATGAATTTCAATCAATCTGACCCTGGAATCTCTTTTTTCATGATATTTAACAATTTCAGCAGTTCTATCCGTACAGCCATTGGCACAGACAAGAACCCCTATCTTCCCAGGAAAATTCTGCCTTAAAATAGAATTTAGTGTGCATCCGATTGTCTTCTCTTCATTCCAAGTAGGAACACATACCGAAACAAGGTTATTCATCGTGAAGAGCGATATAATCTTTTTTAAATCTTTCTTTTAATAATCAAAGTTCTTAATTATTATATATTTGATTGCAGATATGCTTTTAAAAGGTTAGCAAGAAATCTGTCTGTTTTAACTGACAGATGAATTGCGTCT
>CAYZTH010000010.1:0-26804 GCA_964481435.1 Candidatus Woesearchaeota archaeon | reverse complement strand
TTTAAACGTAGATATTATCTTTAATTTATGAAAAAAGAGTGCAGAGGAAGTAGAGCGATAACTTCGAGAAAGAATTTGAGTTTGATTTTTAGTCTAGTCTTCTTGTTATTTGTATTCTTAATTATGTATGCTCCTTTAATTCAAGCTGTTGAGTCAGAGGATGTTGCGATTCCCCAGGTGTATAGCTGGCTTATCAATAAGACAAAGAAATGGAACACTCTTGGAATAAATGAGAGTGCATTCTCTTTATTGGCCTTGAAGTGTAATGAGACATTTGTCAAACAGGGAAATAAATCTCTCTATAACCTTAGCTATTATAATTCAACACAAAAGATACGTTGCTGGACCAATGTGGGCCAGGCAAATAAAAATAATTGCAGAATAATGGACACGGCTCTGGCCAAATTAGCGCTTAATGAGATATTTGAGAATACAACGTATGTAGATAATTGGCTTTTATCAAATAAAAGAATTTTTACAAAGGATATTTACTGGTATCTGCAGATTGATGCACAGCTTGGAAAAGAAGTTAGTTGTGAAGTAATGTATCAAGATTCTATGCAGAACTTGACTGTGTTTGCAAATAAAACCGTCGCGAAGAAAGGAGGAACAGGAGATTGTATAGAAGGAGTGCATAAAAATTACTGGTTTAAGATAAAGAATACCGAAGCATGCTATAATAATATTTATTCTATCAAATGTTTTGGAAATGAGAGTGATGCAGGTAGTGTAACTGCAACACTTTTGTATAATAATAATTCTAATGATCCAAAATTATACTTTTCAGTCTCAAGCGAAATTGTCTCGGGTGCAGTAGGATATGTAAATATGCTCGGAGATGAAATTATAAGGCCAGATGTCATGGAACTGAATATTCCTAGCTACTGTCTAAGCACAGATAGAGCGCCAGGAGCATGCGACTATGAAGGAACTGCTTGGGCTACATTTGTATGGCAGATGGAAGGAAAACAAGAGTATGTAAACATGTTTACTCCCTATCTTGTTGTGTATTCTTCAAATACCGAGAATCAAAAATATTTTCCCGAGAGTTTTTTAAGCAAGATTATTGGCGGAGATTATACTGACAAGTTAGTCAAGGAACAACAAAGAATCAGAAAGCCCCAGACACAGCCAGCAGCGTACTGGAGCTTTTGGTTGAAGCAACCATTATTATATGGTCAATTTTATGATACGCCTAAAGCAGCACTAGCTCTTGGAGATTCAACTCCAAATATAGAAGAGATTCGAGATTATTTACTTAATAGATTGTCAAAAGATCATAGCTGGAAAAATGAGTTTGATGCAGCACCTTCAAAGGATACTATAAGAGATACTGCGTTCATCCTCTGGATTTTCTGGGGGAGTTACTGTCCAGGAGCTGGAGGAACTAGCGGAGCAGAGTGTGAGCAGCAGGGAATTAATTTTGGTTGCCAGAATTCCTGTATTGATCCTCAAATAATGTGGCCTTTTGATTGTCCTTCCGGGTTAGTTTGCTGCTATAATGCTACTTCGAATCCAGATGCTTGTGTTGATAATGGGGGAATGTGCACTGCAGGAATTTCTTGCCCAACAGGTTCAGGACGATTGACGGAGATTGTTTCGTGTCCTGGAGATCAACCACTATGTTGCAAGACCTATACACAGAGCCAGTGCAGCGACTTTGGAAGAAGAGTCTGCGATTCATATTTAGGAGAGTACTGCCAGAATAATGAGACTGTTGAGACTTCGGATGGCCAGTGTTGTTTGTCTTCATGCATAACTGATAATCCTCAAGCAAGCTGTTACAGTCAGAATGGATATGTTTGTTTATTTGATGAAATATGCTGGAGTTCTGCACTTGGATATCAAGTTCCATTTATACTTGCTCTAGAAAATACGTGTTGTCCATATCCTTCTGAGTGCATTAAAGATGAAGTATGTTCATATGTCGGAAAGGATTGCAGTTCAACAGCGCAGGGTTATGGGTCAGAGTATACTTGTGTCAGTGGAACAAACCCTGGTCAAACAATCAGAACAAAAGATGTTGCATATTGTTGTTTAGATGATTGTAAAAGGGGATGTGCGGCGAATAATCTCTGCGCAGAAAATGAAGTTTGTCAGGGTAATCAGTGGGCACAAGACAGTGTTGAAGATAATTGCTGTTTGAGCGAGTGCAAAGCTGCCTCAAAAGGAGGAAGTTTGTGGTGGATAATAATTATAATTATTGTGATTGTTGCCTTAGTTTTGGTGTATTTCTTTGTCATCAAAAAGAAGAAGGGCAAGAAAGAAGAGTTAGATGAATTCGGTTTCCCTAAAAAAGGAGAGGGTCCTGCAGGGGGAGATGAATTCTCGGATTTCGAAAGTGCAATGAAAGCTGAGACCATGTCTGGTCCAAGCAAAAGACAAGATCATTTTGGAAAGAAATCATCACCGGCGCCTTTTTTCAAGCCCGCAGAAAAAAGTCAAATTAGCACAGTTCCAAGACCGACACTACAGGGTCTTAAGAATAAGCCCGCAGATGAGTATAAGATTCCTGCAAATTTATTTTCTACAAGGGTCATTCCAAGGCAGATGCCGAAGGAAAGAGCAAAGCCACATGTTGAGAAGACAATCACAAAGACTATAACCAAAACAACTGTCAAGTCGGCAGGCAAAAAAACAAAAGATGAAGATGACTTTGAAGAAGTTCTTGGAAAGTTGAAGAAGATAAGCAAAAAATAGTAAGTATATTATTTGATTCAAAGGATAAGTTCTATTGCGCTTTATTTAGCATTAGTGCGCTTTGTTGTAATAGGTAATAAATCTTATAATGGGAAATCAAGATAAGATTTATTAATACTGTTTTTCTTTAGTATTATAAGAAATGAGGTAGTTGAGATATAAATGGAACATAAATTTTTTACACTGTCTATTATCGGATTAGTTATTTTTATCTTTGGGCTTATGATGGGCCAGGCATGCTTGACTCTAAGCACGTATAAAACAGAATTCTTGCCAAAGGATACCATGCAGCTTGAAATAGGGATTGAATATGGTCGTAGCCTTGTAAAAGATGTTTATTCAAGTGACTTGTTCTTATACAGAGATGGCCAGCTAATTAATGCGGATTACTACCTTGTTAAGGTATCAAGTGGAAAGTTCTTTGCATGGTTCAATGTCCCGAATGAGGGGGATTATATTTTAAAGGTTAAGGCCCAGTGTGATAATGGGTTTTCATATACGCCGATTGAATTCAAAGTCAATAGGCCAAAGAGTGTCTATTATGATTCTTTAAGATTTAGGGTAGATGGAAAATGGGCTAGTCTCAAGATAGATGAAGTTGCACTTGCCAGCGCAGCATTGTCCTATAATGGGGAAATCTCTGAAGAAGCTCTAGAAAATTATTTTTCAAGAAAAGATTCCTGTTTGAATACGAATTGTTCTACGAAAAATGCGGCTCTTGCATTAATCTCTTTTAGGGATTTTTCAACAAGGAGCCAGTTAAAAAATCTGATAAACTCTTATCAGAATAATCTGCAAGGGCAGTGGTTTTTAGAGTATGACTCAAAGATAAGTCAGGACTGCAACCTAAGTATAGGGAATACAACAAAATTCTTGAATATATTCCCTGATAAGAACATTATCAGTATTGATCTTTCTTTGTACAGTAATTCATCAAAAGTCCTTATTACGGACACATGTAATCTGACTTCTAGGAAACTTTTATTCAGGTACGAGGATATTTTCAAGAACTTCACCATAGGCAATAATTTTGAGATGCAGAATCTTGCATGCTTCGGAAATAATACAAAGAATGCTTGTGATGCTGAAAGTACTGCTTATGCGCTATTCTCGATGTATGTTTCTGGTTTTGAGATAAATGATAAAGAGAGAGCAGTAAGCTGGCTTTCAAATAATGCTAATTCGGCTGATCAGGTAGCGGTAGTCTATTTATTTACAAAAGATGAAAATAACTTAAATCAGATACTTGCGAGCCAGACCTATTATGGGGCATGGCAGAAAAAAGGAGCGAACGATGTGCAGGCGACTGTGACAATCTACTATGTGCTGAATCTGGTTGAAAATAAAAATTCGAGAGTTATAGAGGCTATTGACAAAGCGAAAAAATATCTTGACCAGAGCTTGAGTACTTCGGGTCTTGCAGATGAGTCTTATACTCTCTTTTTTGTTTTTCCAAATCTCGAACCTTTGATGAGTATCTGGCCAGGAATAGTAAGGACTCAGTCCGGGGGCAGTTTCAATATAATAATGCAAAACAGCGGACCAGAGAATGTAGAGGTTACCGCGAGTATTATGAATTCAAGCATGATGTTGGAAGTCCAGAAAGGGGGTTCTAAGAATCTGGGAATAAATGTTCCGAATATAAAGACTTCGGAGGGCAGAGTTATAACCGAGATTTTGACTCTGCAGTATTCAGATAAGATTCTTAATTCAATGACAAGGACGTATACTATCCCTGTATTGATTGCAACCATAAAGGGAAGCGAGAGCAATTTCAGCTTTATAATAAATCAGTCTCAGATAAATGAAAATCAAACAAAGGAGATAATGAATGAGAGTCTGAACAATACCTGGAACTATAATTTAAGCGAATCCATCATCAAGCAGAATTTCTATTTTTCAGAGAGTAATATTACCCGAACAATCTATTCTCTTGGAATCTTTTCAATCAATGTTAATCTAGTGAATAAATTTCCTGGCCCAATAGGGAACATAACTATACAGAAATCTGCGAGCTTAAGTGACTTAGAGATAAATCCCTCTGCTATAGATTTGATTGATGGAAATGATAGTAAGACAGTAACAATATACGTCGATCCTAGTAAGATTAGCTCTGCAAGCAAGAAATTAGATGGCAGATTAGAAGTTTTAGGGGATTATAACGGGGCGGATATAACCACTCTGCTTTACATGAATTTTGTTCTTGATGTAACTTCTTTGAAAGCATGCAGAGAGCTCCAGGGTACAGTCTGCATAGGGAATGAGACTTGCAGAGGCAATAACCAGACTCCGGCATCTGATGGTTCGTGCTGTCTAAGTTCATGTGATGTGGTCTTGAATACAAAAACAACCTCGAAAAACGTAACTGTCGCAGTAGTGATAATCGTAGTCATATTACTTGTTCTTGTAGGGGTGTTGTTCTTCTTAAAGAGAAGACCAAGAAAGGGTATGAAGGAGTTTATGGATAGTGTTTCAAGTGAGATAAATCCCTATGATGAGATAAGCAAGCCACAGACAAAAGAGTTCAAGGAAGAATTCGGTAGCAAAGGGTCACCTGATTTCGGAGACTTAGATAGCATGGGGGATATGGGTAAAATTGATGACTTCAAGGATGTAAAATAATTCTAAGTTAAGACTTGCAGAGGCACAAACGCGTCTTGAGAATATGGCCGTAGATATATCTTCTTATAAGTTAGAAGTGCAACGTTGTTTTTGCTGCTCAAAAACGCACCTTATTTGTTTTCAGAATTTTCTTCTTTTTTTTCTTTAGTTTCTCTTAACTTGCTATTGAGCTCTTCGAGTTTTCTACTCAAGAAATTTCTTTCAAACTGGATTTTCTTCATTTCTAGGTCATTCCTGTGTAAGTTGTTAGCAAGCTCATTCATAACTAGATTAAGGTCAGCGTATTTCACCTTGATCTCTTGAGGTTCCACGATCTCGATGCTAGAGGGCATGTAATCAAATACGATGTTCATGAATCGTCTTAGGTTCTCTATCAAGATAGTGACTTCTGCAAAAGTTGAGAATAGTGTCTCTTCATAGACCTCTGAAGGGCGCTGTTCTCTTTTTATTACTATTGCATTTTTTTCTTTCTCAAGAACATCCAGTAGATTTTTTAGGGATTCTTCAACGTAGTCTGCTGGCTTGCCTATGACTTCAAAAATGAAATTGACTTGAATCCAACCCCGGGTGAGTTTTTCTTTGATGTTTGTTTGTATGTCTTTTTCAGATTTTTCTGGGTCTTTTTGATTAGAATTTTCTTCTTTATTTTCAATTACTTGTTCTTTGTCTTCCTTTTTCTTTTTTCCGAATAACATGATTTTTTTAGATTATCTGAGTTTTTAAACTTAATTTAAGTCTAGAATCTAAATCACTTTTTTATAATTATGAGATAGATGATGATGGCGGCGATAATCGCTAGGAGGATGTAAGGAAGAAAGTCTAGGAAAGAGAGGCTTGATGATTTTAGTGTTTGTGATGTTGCTTGGCTCGTTATGGCCGGCGGAGTATATTGGTATGTTGAAGGAAGAGAATCGTCCATTGTTTCTACTTTCGTGTTTGTTTCATTAATTGTCTTCTCAAAACAAGATTTTATGTCAATTGGTGCGGTGTCTCTTTCATCTAGGCCCTGAACAACTATCTTGTATGTGCCCGATTCATTTAAACATTGTAGTGTTAGTTTTATTTCATCGCGGTATGTATCATATCTATTGTCAATGTGAATTGTCTTCTTATCAGAAACTCTTTCTTCATTTTCATCTTGTACATAGGCATAGACTGCATACTTGGCAGTATTTCCCCTATAAATCCTCAGGTCAAGAGTTATTTTCTCTCCGAATCTTGCACTATCGGGATAGTCTTTTATGTCTATGCTTGATTCTTGCTCTTCAGAACTATCATCGGAGCTATCCGGGCTATTGTCCGGGGTTTGATTTTGTTCTTGACTTGGGCAATTGTTAATTAAATTGGGTGTTGGGGTGCAGGATAGGAATGTACCATTATCAATATGGGACCATGAACTGTTTCCTATGTCTTTAGACCAATTGAAGTAATCAATTGTTTCGTTCTGAGAATCATAGAGAGTTACGGAATCTTTGGAGTTTGTTAATCCTATAGCGAGTTCAAGTACTTTTTCTGAAGGGATATCCCAAAACTCAAGAAAGACGGTTTTGTTTTTTGTTATAATTAAATAATCTTGGATTGTTGCATTTATCGTGAGGTTCTTTGATTCGCCGGTATTTAATTTCCAATCAATTAGATTTTGATTTATATCTGAGTAGAGCTCGAGCCACTCTGTGCAGTCAAAACAGTTATCGAATGGATTTGGCATCACCTCATTGATATAAACTGAAGCATGGACATAAGGGAGAGTAAGAACTAGTGAAAAAATAAGAAGCATAAAAGTGAGCAAAATCACCTCTTTTTTCATTAGAATGAATGGGTCTAGATTTTTTAAATATTCTTATTTCTCGGTAAGTGTTGCTTTACTGCCATATTCCTGGAACGGGGTTTTTGCAGAATCTGCACTTTCCTCGTTTTAGATTGTTTTCAGTTATAAAAACCGACCTTCTTTTTATGACTGCTCTGTTGCAGTTTGGGCAGTAAGTTGTTGAACCTTCTTCGTCTTGAATATTTCCAGTGTAGACAAATTTAAGACCTTGCTGCTTTGCAATTATTCTCGCTTTTATAAGAAATTCTGGTGCTGTTGCAGGGGCATTCATAAGTTTATAGCAAGGATAGAATGCTGAAAAATGTAATGGAGCATCTAGACCCAAATTATCCTTTATCCAGGCGATAGTGGTTTTAATCTCTTCAATGCTATCATTATATCCGGGAATGACGAGATATGTGAGTTCGAGCCAGACTCCTTTCTTTTTCAAGAATTTTATTGTCTCAAGGACTGGCTCAATCTTAGCATCGCAGATTTTTTCATAGAATAAAGAATTTCCTTTTAGGTCTATGTTGGCTGCTTTGATGTATGGAACAAGTTTTTTTAGAGGGGCTTGGTTTATATAACCGTTTGAGACAATGTTGCATTTTATTTTTGACTTTTTTGCTAACTTTGCGATATCCATAATATACTCGTATGAAATGATGGGTTCGCTATATGTAAATGAGATGCTTTTTGCATTGTTTGATTTAGCTTGTTGTACAACTGATTCTGGACTCGCTTCAAGATGAGGAACATCTTCGAATCTCGCTTGTGAAATTTGTGAGTTTTGGCAGTGCAAGCAGTGAAGATTACAGCCGGTTGTTGCTATGCTCAGAGATTTTGAGCCTGGTAGGAAATTGTAGAATGGTTTCTTTTCGATTGGGTCTATTGAGAGGGAGCAGGGTTTTCCATAAACTAGAGAATAAAGGGTCCCATCCATGTTTGTCCGAGTGCCGCAGTTTCCTCTCTCAGTATTCTTTATTAAACAAAATCGAGGACATAATTTACACTGAACAATTTTATCATCGCTTTTATCTTTACCCTTTGATTTTATTGGTTTATAGAATAGGGCCTCTTTTAGTTCCATAAAATGAAAAGATGAAATGAGATTATAAAGTTTATGGATGATAAACTCATTCTAATTGATTCAATGCTTCGAGAGCCCACGCTTTTATCTCTGGAATCAGGGAATTTTCTTTTTCCAGATCTTCTCTTGAAAACCACCTTAATGGTTTACCTTCATCATCTATTTCAAAACATGCGGGACTTTCCTGTTTGATTTTGCCTAAGTAGGCCAGATTGATGTGTTTATGGTCGTCTGTTAGATGGTCGAGATGAACATTTAATGGTTGGGGAAGATTGACTGTTGAGCTTGTTTTTTGAGAGATAATCTCAATATCCAAATTAGATTCTTCCTTGGCTTCTTTGATTACAGACTCGCAGGGGAGCTCATTTTTATCGATGTGGCCGCCGATGGGAACCCAATTGTTTACTTTTCGGTTCCAGGTCATGAGGACTTTTTCTTGATTAACAACGAAAACAGTTGATATGAACTCTCTTGTGACCTCTTTGTTTTCCATGTTTTTTTAGAGGAGGACTTATTTATATAAGTTTTTGCCATCCAAAAGCTTTTTATATGATGTTTTTTTAGATAGAACAAGATAGAAAATGGCACGAACAAGAATAAAACTAGCAAGTATAAATATTGAAAAACTTAATAGTATAGTCGGAGCCATAAAAGACATTTCTACAAGAAACGGAGTCACGATAAGAGGGCCTGTTCCACTACCAACTAAAAAGCTTAAAGTCACCACAAGAAAGAGCCCATGCGGTAATGGAAAAGCTACATTTGATAGATATGAGATGAGGATACATAAGAGAGTAATTGATATGCCCTCTGATGAGAGAGTTCTTCATAGTGTTATGAGACTTCCAATACCAAAAGAAGTCAATGTTGAAATAGAGATGATAGAGTAATTCTAGTTTATTTAAGTAAGACAAGAGTGCCTGAGCACAAAATGCGTCTTGTGAAGAATGCGCACTTCAATTTAGTATAAGTGTGCTTTTGTTAAATGCTTAGCCAATCAGCCAAAAATGAGGAGAATTATCTTTTCTTCTTTTTTGATACGTTCTTACCCTTATTTTGTCTAGATTTTAGATAGGCTTGTATCTTCCTTATCTTTGAATCCTTTGTTTTGTTACTAGGCCTTCTGCTGTGCTTCTTCTTATGAACCTTGACCTTTACTTTCTTTACCTTCTTCTTTTTGACTTTAACAGACTTATGTTTAGGGTGTTTTACTTTCTGTTTCTTATGTTTTATCTTTTTTGCCATTTTGAAGATGAGGCCGGAGTCTGGGCTCGGTGAAAAAAGTTCCTCAAGCAATTACCGATGCAAGTTTTACCTTACCGATTTGCTTTAAAGGTTATCTTTTTCGCTCCATTAATAAGCTTAACAAGTGCAGATGTCATATGGTGAGTTATAGCCCAGTCACCATAATATTAGTCGAACACTTGAAAGAGGCTATAATGGTGGCACCCTTTCCAGAGCAACCGAAAAGCCTTTCCGGCTCATTTTATAAAAAGTTTAGGAGTATAAAAAGGTGCATCTTAATTTAGAAGTAGTGATTGAGAAGGGCGCAAATCTAACTAGGATTAAGGATAAATTACTAATTGTTTTGAGACTCCGTTGATATACTTATAGGCTAGTTTGATTTTCATTACAGTAGGATAAGTCTGCTGCCCGACTATCTTTGTGCAGGTTACCTTTCTTCCCACTACTGCAAGACCTGAATTTTCAGATTCGCCGCCATTTGGATTTTGAAGTGTGCATTTCAAGTCCTCTTGTCCCGGGTCAACAAAGACATCAACCTGATTTTTCTTTTGTTCTTCTTTTATTCTCTCGCTCGATATTGTTCCAAAGTATTTATCGCAATCAAAGTTTGGATAGTATACTTGGCCAGAGCCTTTATTTTCTATCAAGAATGAAACATATAATCTATTCCCCTGGGTTTGTTCAGTTATGCTTGTTACTTGGATTGGGGCATTTGTATTTGAACCCGTTGTTATCTTTTCTCCTGAAAGAACACACATGCCATCGACTTGTCCTATGCAGATTGTCGCTTGTGTCGATGTTGCGTAGGGATAGCATGCATCGGCCCTTAGTGTGAAATTAAAAGGATTACTTATTACGAGTGTAGATTCAGCGGTCTCGGCAAATTGTATTGTCTCAAAACCACCCTCTTGCTGTGCAGTTTTTTCTGATAAGTGGGCTTGGTTCTGCATGACTTGATTAAGGTTCCTAAGATTATTTCCCATTCCACTTAGATAAAATTTTGCAGTTCCGGCGTCGACTGGTTGTGAACCTGTATTGTCTGTCCGGACATAAATCTGGAAAGTAGTTCCGGTATTTATCTTACTTGGAGGAGCATTGTCCACAAATGAGAGCGATAAAGCAGAGGTATTAAATGAAGTGGTTGCTGCTTTTTGATTGCATCCAGTTTGAGTCGCTCCTAGAACCAATAGGGACATAATAGCTAGTGTTAAAAAAATCCACGTATAATTATTTTTCATTTTACCTCGTTTTCTTTAATATAATGGAATTTCCTATTTTTAAATTTATTGTTCTCCTTGATATAAGGAATCAGCCATTAGTGTTTATTGAAAAAGCATAGCTTTTTTCTAGGACTACATTGTAAATGTAAGTTATGATTAGATCGTAGTCTTGCCTTTGAGAGCTTTGATATAAGACTGTTGAGCATTTTATTGTTTTAGAATCTTTTAATTCAAGGATGCTGCCAATCGGTTGACCATTTGTTGATCTGCAATCAAGCGGCTGTCCTCTAAGTTTTGTACTGAAATAGGTCTTGTTTTCATTTGATTCTGAATAGTCCTGCAGATATATTCTTGTTGCAGTGTTCTTCTGGACATTTAAGTCTAAATTAACCTTATATGAATCGCCCTGAGCATAAATTGATTTTGATAGGCCGGTATAAATCTGTGAGGGTTCTTGAACTAGCGAGGACTGTGTTGGGTCCGGAACAGAGATGGCTGCTGTTGCTTCAGTTGTTTCAGGGTATTTTATGCTTACTATAAGATAGGCAGGAAATGCTTGGTTCATCTTTGGCAGACCTGAATACATATACTGATTATTTTGAGGGAAGTAAACATCTTTTGTTCCCGGGACAATCTCTTCTTGTGTTGATGAACCAAAAGCACTATTTGATTTTTTTTGGGTTTTTTCAGCTGCTTGCAAATAAACCTGTTGACACTCTCCCTGGCCGGTTATTCCCCCATACTGGTCTAGAACCGTGTCTTTAATGCAGAGTTCTATTTGTCTTTCTTTCATGTCATAGTTATCTACTCTCACCCCTACATAGAAAGTCTCTCCTGGTTGTAGAGATTTTCCTGATGTTACTGTATCAATTCTTGATATCAAAGAAAAATCAACTCCTGTTTTTCCTGCATTGCTTTGAGTTCCTGTTCCAAGCATAGAGCAGCCTTCTTGGCCCATGCCCACAAAGAGAACAACCATCAGTAAGGATGCAATAAAAATAATTTCTATGTTTTTTTTCATTTTCTCTGTGGATATAAGCAGGGTGTTGTATTTATATTTTATTCTCATGGCTCTTTTGTTATCACATGGGAGAATGTTGACATTACAGTATAATCTGATTCTATTTCGATTGGTGAGAGTTCGGCACTTAGTGCAGCTTTCTTTACATACATTGCGCAGGACATCGTATATTTTTTGTCGACTGAATCATATTGTGAGTTTTGTTTAAGCCAGGCCTCATCAATCGGGGTTCCATCAGTGCTTCTTAGTTCGAGTTCTGTATTGCTCACAGCTACAAAATTTTTACATTCAATATTAAGGTTCTCGGGTACAATTATTCTGATAAGCTCTATGTTCTTAAGTTTAGTTTCTTCATCTCTTTGTTTAATTGCAAGCTGGAAATTATAGGTCTTTTTCTCATCATAGGGCATATCGTCTGAGGAATAGAGAGTTATTTGCCAGGGAGCATTGAACTTTAGTTCTGTCCTAACTTGTTTCGGACCTGCGAAGGAGTATTTATGTCCTAGATAGATGGGCCAGGTTCCTTGAAGCCTGACGGGTCTCTCGAGAACAAGGAATATCTTTTGATCAAGGCAGACATTTCTAGTCTGACACTCTGGTACGGTGCTTGAGCATCTCAATGAAGAGGATAGAGTTTCAGATGACATCGGGAAGACGAATTCAACTCCTTGAAAATAGGTTGCTGCGTTTTTTATTGTAATCGGTCTGCTTTTTTCTATTTTTGTACCAAGAGAACATTTTGGAACAAGATGGAGTTCGTATTTTTCAGGATTTTTGACAGAAATTTCCGCAAGAATATTTATCTCATCATTCTTTATCTGGTATTCTGAGAACCTAACCCCTACGGATAGGGCCTCCTGGGCTGATTGAATATTCGCATCGCTCCAGTCAACGAAAAAAGGACATTTTGGATTTGCAGTAAGACAGTACTGGAATTTTGAAAGTTCTTTTAGGCCATCTCCAATTACGGTTGTCACGGGTTCTAATCCAAAGCGCCAGTACTCTAGGGCTGCTGAGCCACCTGCTGGAAGAATAAGGAAATTAACTAATATTCCCGCAACTATCCCGACCAAGACTCCCATAAGAATCCCCGCGCCTTTCTCTCCTAGGGCCGATATCAAAGCTAATCTTCCTAGATTAAAGAGCATAAGACATATTGCTCCTGTTGCAGCTCCTGTAAGGGCCATAACCAGGGTCGATAATAAGCCACTAAATCCCAAACTTATTACCGTGAATATGCTTAATAGAATTCCTGCGATGCCCCCAAAAATTGCTCCGGCTATTGCTCCGCCCTTGATTGCGGCGCCTACTTCCTGGCCAGTCATCCCTCGACCGCCGGGCTTGACTAAAAAACCACCTAGTGCTCCAAGAAGAGCGCCTATACCAATAATTATAATACTTCCAGCTATTGCCATTTTCCTCTTTTATCTTTATACTTGAGATAAATTCTTTTGATATATAAATTTAGCGTTTGTTCTTCATTGCCGGTCTGGGAGTAGATTTAAAAATTATCATTTATTATAAAAGCATGGCAGATGATTATGTGTGTGCTGGAGAGAGAAAAAGCAAAAAGCAACTGAAGAAAAAGAGAGCGTTTAATAGATATAAGAAAGGCGGACATGAGCGAGCTGGAAAAACGATATAAGTCTAATAATAAAAGGTTATGCGCTTTATTTTACATTCATGCGCTTTTGCCTAAAAGAGATTTTAAATTAAGGTTTATACTTAACTCAAACATAAAAAGAGAGAAAAAAAGAGAAAATGGATATCATATTAATTCCAGACATATTTTTATGTGTTGTCGCTTTGCTCTGGCTTGTTTATGCTTCTATTACTGATCTGAGAAAAAGAGAGGTTGCGAACTGGGTTTCTCTGTCTTTGATATTTATTGCACTGATAATCAGGAGCATTGTTGCAGTTATGCTTGGGCAGAACATTTTGATTGTTTTAGGATTTGTAGTGCTGTTCTTATTGTTTTTTTATTTATTTGTAAAGGAAAAAGCACTCTGGATACAGATTGTTGGGGCAGCGATATTAGTTGCTGCGGGATTTTTATCTAAGTCATTCAATACTTTTGGTTCTATTGATTATTTATCAACTGGATTTATTGCCTTTGGTATAATCTTCATAATCTCCGTTCTAGCTTTTTATGGGAAGGTTTTTGGAGGGGCTGATGCAAAAATTTTGATGGCTTTAGCATTTATCTTTGCAACAACTCCAAGTTTTTTGAATTTTACTTATTTCTTGCCTGTTGATCTTTTAGGATTGTCCTTGTCTAACTCGAGCTTTCTTGTTGATTTTATTATCAATAGC
This sequence comes from Candidatus Woesearchaeota archaeon, assembly GCA_964481435.1. Classification (GTDB taxonomy): domain Archaea; phylum Nanobdellota; class Nanobdellia; order Pacearchaeales; family UBA284; genus JAPLYB01. Next base: position 12,786 of record CAYZTH010000010.1, on the reverse strand, counting down.
TTATTGATAAGTGTGGTTTATGGTCTGGTTTTTTCCGGGATTATCGCGTTGAGAAATAGGAAAAAGTTTTCTCTAAAGTTTAAGGAAGTCAATTCAAAACTGAAGATATTCAAGGTCGTGCTTTTGATAATTGGGATTATCTTTTTAGTCTTAGGAGTATTTCAAAGAATATTGATAATTCCCGCGGTTCTTATTATCATCTTGCCTTGGTTTTATGCTTTTATTAAGGGTGTTGAACAGGGAGTTCTTGTTAGTTATAAGTCCGGAAAAGATTTGCAAGAGGGAGATTGGCTTGTTGAAAAAACAACGGTGGAGAAGAGAGTTTTGAAGCCTAGCGCGGAGGGATTGTCAAAAGAAGATATACTCTTAATAAAGAGATCAGGGAAGCAGGTCCTTATCAGAGATGGAGTAGCTTACATTCCTGTCTTCTTATTGTCGGTCGTAGTAAGCCTACTGCTTGGAAATTTATTCTTGAGAATATTGATGCTGTTGATTTAAACCTTTCGAAAAGTATATATATCTCTTATTTTTTTAAGAGACGTAGAAAAAAAGAGAGTGAAATGAAGTTTAATATGAAAAAAGAGAGTAAAAACAAAGGATTCGTTGCTTTGTATATTGTTGTTGCAGTAGTTCTGGGGTTATTGACTTTGATGAGTGTTGCGAATATGACTGGAAATTCGTTCTTAAGTAATTTATTTGGAGGAACAAGTAAAACATCAGAAGATGCGGGAGCTAGTTTGTTTACAACAATGCCTACAAGATTCGCGCTTGGAAATCAAACCAATTGTACAGATAGCGATGGTGGAATAGAACCATATATCTTCGGGATTGTAGATCCAGGAAATTACTATGATTTTTGTTGGAACAATGGAACAAATGTAACTAATAATAGTAATGTTTTAGCGGAATTCTATTGTTGGGACAATAAAGTAAGAAGAACATTGATATATTGTCCTCATGGGTGTGCTTATGGAGAATGTTTGTTTAACGTTAGTGCTATTGGGGTAAGTCTTTTTGTGGACAGTTCGCCAGGGTATGAATTAGAGGGTATAGACCCAAGTAGAAAATCTTGCCAAGGTGGGGGATGGTACAGGTATACTTATAGATTTGATTACGAATGTGCTAATGATTGTTATCTTGATGCTTTTAGTTATTGTTCTTCTCTTAGTCCAGACTGTTGGCCTAAATGGCCGAGCTGTAATGGTAGATTTTGTAAATCAGCTTGTCAATATTTTGGTGGTGACTACAAAAACTCTCAACTGTAATTTTTATCTTTTTATATTTATACAAGAATAGAATTATATCACACAACTTTTTATTGGCAGGTATTTCATGATGACAAAAGGATTGCTTGATTGATCGATGACCCAAGCTTTTCCCGATTGGATTATCCTTTTGATGTCTGAGCATACAGTTGTTGAAGCTTCAAGCCCCGGGATTGTGTTTATATTTATTGTCAATAGCATGTCATAAGGTTGATTTGCATATTCGGAAACAGAACCCTTTGAGCCCACAAAAAATCTATAGCCTGTGAATTGATTTATGTCGTTATGGAATTGGATAATCAATTTGGTACTATCTGGGAGTTTGTTCATCTCTGGAGATTTTTGAAGTATGCTTTGAAGTTGGGAGGCAGTCACTGAGGGCAAGACCTGTTCGGATTGTGGAGTCGGGGTTGGTTGGACGGGAGGATTTTTTGAAGGCGATGTTTGTGTTTGTGGTGCAAGGGTTTGTGTCTGCGGAGGATTTTGATTTATCTCTTGGTTGGTCTGTGAACTTGGGTTTGCGTTTTCTGGGGGGGTTGTCTGTTTTGCAGTGTTATCTTTTTTGATTGTAAAATTTAAAACAACTGCCGCTAGAATTATTATTATCAGAATTGCTATTATGATTACTCTTATTTTTATTTTTGGCGGGTTTTTGTGATTGAACATCTTAACCTCTCTTTGATTAAGGCATTCTCCTGCCTGTGTGTTTCATAATTCTTTCGACCTCGCCTTCGATATGTACTCTTTTCTTTTTTTCGTATTTTTCCTGTTCTTCTTTTATTCCTTTGACGACTTCAGCATGAGAGACTTTTTTTATTTTTTCTGCAAGTTCTTTAAGTTCTTTTTCGTCAGCTTTTTTATGATCCCAATCAAAAGCAAGATTATCTGCTTCGTATCGTGGAATCATATTTACCACAAAGTGCTGAATTCTTTGTCCTGCTAGTTGCCCTTGGGGAATGTATATGCTAAGTGCTTTTGCATCCAATACTTTAACAATGATTGGAGAGAGTGTTTTGACAAAATAAAATATCTTGTTGAGAAGTTGTTCAGGAATTTCCTGAATGAATTGATAGTGTTGCTTTGGAAGTATTAGCATGTGTCCTTTAGAAGCGGGCATGATTTCCATCGCTGCAATAATGTCTTGATCTTCGTAGACTTTAATTGATGGAATTTTTCCTGAGACTATCTCGCAGAAAACACATTTCGCATTCTGTCCTTTTGTCTGGGTTTTTATGAATTCCTCGAGTTCTTCAGGACTTGCCCCTTCAATTTCTTCTTTCAAGCCTTCTGCTTGTTCTTTTGGGAGTTTAGCGATTTGGGCGAGAAGTTGCTTTTTGATTTGTTTTGCTTGTTCAGCATTGAGAGTCATGCTTATGTTTGGTTTTAGGGTTTTAAATATCTTTTTGCTAGAAAGATAATCTGTCTAAGAAACATTTCTTAGAAACATTCATAAGAGCCTTCACGAAGCCTCGGGAAGACGTAAACCTTTTTAGCAAAAGGTTTATAAAATAAAAAATCCCTGATATAGTATAAAAGAGGCAGAATAAATAGATATGGCAAAGAAAAAAAAGGTTGTGAAGAGTGTCAAAAATCCAGCCCCTAGTTCTAGTGGGAAGAAAGACAAGAACTGGTTGACTGCTTTGTTGCTATCGATTTTTCTAGGATACTTTGGTGTTGATAGATTCTATATGGGATATGTGGGCACAGGTATCTTGAAATTATTAGTTTCGATAGTCACACTAGGCACTTGCGCTTGGATTTGGTGGATAATTGATATAATTTTGATTGCAGTAAAGAGTCCAGCATTCAAGACAATCAATTGGACACAATAAGTACTCAATCACACTTAAACTAGTGAATCGATGAGAAAATGAGAAAAATAAAATTTGGTAAGAGAGGAGCATTCGAGATGAGTATAACTACAATAGTTATACTTGTTATTGCAATGACTATGTTAGTTCTTGGATTAGTGTTTGTGAGACAGATATTTGGAACTGCTACAAAAAGCGTAGATGTCATTGATGATCAGACCCAGAATGAATTGATGAATCTATTTGGAGAGAGTGGGAGTGATATAATTGTTAAGCTTGGTTCACAACAGACTGCTAAGGTAAAACAAGGAACAGAGAATTTTGGATTCATGTTTGGTGTTTCTCCTGATGATCCTTCAACAGTTAATTCATGCACATATACTATAACAAAAGGTTCTGGAAACTGTAAAAATCCAGATCCAATGAAATGGTTCATAAGTGCCCCAACTAATATAAAGTTCAATAAAATTACAGCAGGTGTAGGTTACGCTCTTATCAAGTTGACTATTCCAGACAGCCAGGCACCTTGCCAGCAGCTATTTAATATTGAAGTTAAGTGCGGTTCATGGAGTGCAAGGGATTTCTTCAATATAGATGTCACCAAAAAGGGTTTCATTTAATTCTAGATTTTATCCGGATGAAAAGTATTTAAGCACAAATTTATTTATCTTAAAAGGTATAGACTAAAATGGTGATTCAACTTTTCAATACACTTACAAGGAAGAAAGAGAATTTCAAGCCAATAAAGAAGGGTTATGTTGGGATGTACTCTTGTGGCCCTACGGTGTACAATTATGCGCATGTCGGAAACCTTAGAACATATGTCGCAGTTGATATCTTAAAGAGAGTTCTTGAATATAACGGCCTTCAGATTCAACATATAATGAATATAACTGATGTCGGCCATCTGACAAGCGATGAAGATTCTGGGGAAGACAAGTTGGAGATGGGCGCGAAGAGAGAGGGCAAGACTCCTGGAGAAATTGCTAATTTTTATAGCAATGCGGTAAAAGATGATCTTAAGAAGTTAAATATAATTCCTCCGAACCTGTGGTGTAAGGCAAGCGATCATGTCCAAGAGCAGATAAATTTGATTAAAAGGCTCGAGGAGAAGGGTTATACTTACCTCGGAAAAAATGGAAATGTTTATTTTGATACAAGCAAGTTCAAGAAATATGGAAAGATGGCTAGATTAAAACTTGATGATAAAGCAAAATCAAGGACTGGAGAGGATCTAAATAAAAGAAATCCAAGAGATTTTGTCTTGTGGTTTTCTCTTCAAGGATCGAAGTTCAAGGGGCATATTTTGAGATGGAAGAGCCCTTGGGGAGAGGGTTTTCCTGGATGGCATATTGAATGTAGTGCAATGTCCATGAAATATCTTGGAGAGCATTTTGATATTCATTGCGGAGGTATTGATCTTATTCCAGTGCATCATACGAACGAGATTGCGCAGAGTGAGGCCGCAACAGGAAAGAAATGGGTTAATTACTGGATGCATATCAATTTTATTGTGATGTCAAAAGAAGACCATATAGAGAAGATGTCAAAATCCTCGGGTGGTTTCATAATTTTGAAGACTTTGACAGACCGCGGATATAATCCTCTTGTCTATAGGTATTTTTGTCTTACTGCCCACTACCGAAGTGAGCTAATATTTTCTTGGCAGAACCTCGATGCTGCGAAGAATTCATTTAATTCTCTAAGAAATAAAGTTCTTGAGATAAAAGCAAACTTGGCTAGAAAAGAGATATGCAACGATAAAATCGTTAAGTATAAGAGAAAATTCCTGAAGGTAGTTAATGATGACCTGAATATGCCGCAAGCTCTCGCTTTGTTCTGGAATATCTTAAAAGAGGATAAGCTAAATAATAATGAAAAATATGCTTTGATTCTCGACTTTGACAAGGTTTTTGGCTTGAATCTAGATAATCTTAAAGAAGAGAAGTTCGATTTGCCAAAAGAAATACTTGATCTTCTTGAGCAAAGAGAAAAAGCAAGAAAGGAAAAGAATTTTAGATTGTCTGATGATTTAAGGATGAGGATAAGGGCCAAGGGTTTCTTTGTTGAAGATAGTGATCAGGGGCAGAAAGTCAGGAAAGCTTAAGTTTAAAACTTCTTTTTTCCATTGAATTCTATAGAAAAATGGCAAAATCAGATAAAAAAAGTAATCTCGGTAATTTTAGGCAAGCCCTCACTCTTTCTGAGAAGACCATGGTTGCGGGTAAGAATGCTGAACAGAATGAAGAAGTAATAAAACAAGTTGGGAAGAATGAATTGGTTTTGCATACAAAGATGCCTGGAAGCCCTTTTGTAAATATTAAGGAGAAGAAAGGGAAAGTCGACAAGAATGATATTAGGGACGCGGCCTTATTTTGCGCTGTTTATTCTCAAGCTTGGAAAAAAACCAAGAAAAAGAAGGATGTTGAAGTCCACGTATTTCTTGGATCAGATATTTACAAGGAAAAAGGCATGCCCTTGGGTACTTTTGGTGTCAAGAAATTCAAGAAAGTCATAGTAAAGAAAGCTGAGCTTGAGAAGTATGGGGGTAGAAAATGAGGGGAAGTGTGGTGACTTTTCAATTAGGGAAGCAAGGACTCAGTCAAGGGACCATAGAACTGCTCAAAAAAACATTTAAAAACCATGAATTAATTAAGATATCAGTTTTAAAGTCATGTACAAGGGACAGAAATGAGATAAAAACCATCTCTGAGAAGATCTGTTCTGAACTTGAAAAATCAGAGAATAAGCGGTTTAGTTCAAGAATTATTGGCTTTACAATAAACTTAAGAAGATTAAAAAGTAAGTTAAAAAATAAATTAGAGAGAGAAAACAAGAAACAACCGATAAAAGTTATATAAACAACAATTTAAGAACATGCGCTTTAGTTAGAAATAATGCGCTCTTTAAATAAAATAAAAATAATTAATACAAACATGGTAGAAAAAGAAAAATTCGGATTGGTGCATGAGATTCCTAGCCAGGCATTCATAAAAGCATTGGCTGAGAAGTTGAAGGAGATGCCAGAATTTAAGATGCCTGAATGGGCTGCTTTTGTCAAAACAGGAAGCGCCAAAGATAGAGTTCCGGATAGCGATGATTGGTGGTATGTCAGAGCAGCCAGTATTGTCAGAACAATTTATGTTCAGGGTGTTGTAGGAGTTTCAAGGTTAAGAACAAAGTATGGTTCAAGGAAGAATAGAGGAATGAGGCCTGAAAAGTTTTACAAATCATCTGGAAAAATAATAAGAACAATAATGCAGCAAGCCACAAAAACTGGCCTTGTGGAGCATATCAAAGAGAAGAAAACCGGAAGAAGACTCACAAAGAAAGGCGTAGCATATTTAGAGAGCCTTGCGAAATCAATGAAGTGAGAAAATGGATGAAAAAAGCAATGAAGAGCAATTAATTGAGCAAGTTGCAATGTTGGAGAAGATTGCGAAGACACGGATGAGCAAAGAGGCCATATCGAGGTACGGTAATGTCAAACTTGCACATACCGAGACAGCAATTAAGGCAATTGCGATGATTGCCCAGGCAGTCCAGATGAACCAAGTTCAGGGAATGATAGGAGACCTTGAATTTAAAGAGATATTAAGAGAGATTCAGAAAGGAAAAACACAGTTTAAATTCAAAAATTAAAAATAAAAAATACGAGCATGTCAAAACATAAGACCTACGTTAAGAAGATGATGCTAGGAAAGCAAGGAAAAAGAACAAAGTGGGCTCCATTTTGGGCTATTCCCAAGGCTTTTGGAAAAGGAAAGAGAGTTCATCCTTCTCTGTTAACTAGGGTCAAGAGATCTTGGAGAAGAACAAGGATTAAGACAAAGCTAAAAGAAAATGCAAAGAGAAGAGAGGGCATAGAATTTAAATCAGGAAGAATAAAGAAGAAATACTAAATCGGAGGTATCAATAAAAATAACAAAAAAGTTTTGCATGAAAATAAGATTATTTTCACAATGTTGTGCAAAACAGATTGCAGAAAAACAGATACATAAACATGGCAAAAGAAAAGAAGACTGAAAAATTATTTGAAAGGACATATACTATTCCTCTAAGAAGCGAATGGCTTAAAGCTCCAAGATATAGGAGAGCTAAGAAAGCTATAAGGGCAATGAAAGAATTCTTGGCTAAACATATGAAAGTCAAAGATAGAGAACTTGATAAGATTAAGATTGATAACTGGGTAAATAGGGCAATCTGGTCAAGAGGAATAAAGAATGTTCCGCATAAAATAACAGTTAAGGCCACAAAATACTCTGATGAAACTGTTTCGGTTGAACTTTTAGGCCTGCCAAAGAGTTTTAAGGCAGAAGACTCATTCTTGAAAAAGAAGATGGACAAGTCAAAGAAGAAAGCAGAAGAGAAAAAGAAAGAACAAGAGAAGAAAGAAAAAGAAAAGAAAGTTGAAAAAGTTGAACAGAAAGAAGAGAAGTCAGAGGAAGAAAAGCTTGAAGAAGAAAAGAAGAAAGAAGAAGAAAAAGTTCTTCATAAAGAAGTTAAGCATGAGCAGAAGCACGTTGGTCATGAAATGAAGGGCCAAGTTAAAACTGCAGTGCATAAGGCCCAGACAAAGAAGTAAGTCCAAAGGTATATAAATATATAATTTCTTATTGTTTATTAAGGGTTATTAAGTTTTGAAAGGAGGTTTAATATGAAAAATAAAAATAAGAACTATAAGGGATTTCTTGCTTTGTATATTGTTGTTGCAGTGATTCTTGGATTACTGACTTTGGTGAGTGTTGCGAATATAACAGGAAATTCTTTCTTACAGAATCTTTTCGGAACAAGGACTGAGAGTGCAGGAGCCATCTTGAACTTAAAGGGCGTAAGTCCTATTTTTGGAAACGAAACAAGATGCGCAGATACAGATGGCGGAATTTTTCCTTATGTAAAGGGAACGGTGTCTTATTATGTTGGAAATAATACTGCCGGACTTTACACGGACTATTGTTGGTTAAATGGGAAAAATGTGACTAACTCCACTTCGGTTGTAGAGTATTACTGCTTTAATGATAAGCCAAATAGTACCTTAGCATACTGTCCAGGTGGATGTATTAATGGGGCATGCATGAATATGTCTTATGCGGTTTTGTTAGCTGCTGAATTCAAATAATTTTTTATTTTTTATTTTTTTTCTTTATATTTTTAAATGCTAGATTCTTCTCTTTTTCATGTTAGATTTAAGTGTAAATGATTTGAAGAGAGAACTTGAGAGGATTGCAGATCCTGAAAGGGCTAAAAATCTCTCTAGATTTTTCAAAACAGGAAAGGGCGAGTATGGTGAGGGAGATGTTTTCATTGGATTGAGTGTTCCGCAGCAGAGAGAAATAGCAAAGAAGTATTATTATCTGAAGATAAAGGAATTGCAAGAGTTAATGGATAGCGAGGTTCATGAAGAGAGGATGATTGCCTTGTTCATATCGATAAATAAGTATAAGACAACAAATCATAAGAAGATAGTAACTCATTTTTATTTGAAGAATGCTAGGGCAGGCAGGATAAATAACTGGGATTTGATTGATCTAAGCGCGCCAAATATTCTTGGGACACAGCTTCTGGATGGAGATAAGTCAATTTTGTATGAGTTTGCAAAATCAAAAAGTCTGTGGGAAAGGAGAATTTCAATTCTTGCGACATTTATGTTCATCAAGAATAATCAATTTGAAGATAGTCTGAAAATTGCAGAGATACTATTGAATGATGAGCATGATTTGATACACAAGGCAGTTGGGTGGATGTTGAGAGAGATAGGAAAGAGAAATATTGGGGTTGAGGAGAGGTTCTTGAAAAAGCACTATAAAAAGATGCCAAGAACAATGTTAAGATATGCAATAGAGCGGTTTGAGGAGGGGAAAAGATTAAAGTATTTAAGAGGGGAGATTTAGAGTAAAGATGGAAGAAAAAAACTTAAAAGATAAGATTTTAATTTTGGATAAGCCTGCTGGAATCACAAGTCACGATGCTTGTGATGAAGTCAAAAGAATTCTCGGGGTGGAGAAAGCAGGACATGCTGGAACCCTTGATCCAGATGTTACAGGCGTACTTGTTATTGCCCTGGATAATTCTGTGAAGATCCTTAGATTGTTGTCTGGATTGCCCAAGGGGTATATTGGCGAAGGCCATTTGCATCAAGAAATATCTTTGGATAAGCTTGAGAAAGCTATTCAGAAAAAGTTCATAGGCAAGATATTGCAGACTCCTCCTAAGAGATCAAGAGTCAAGAGAGTTGAAAGAGAGCGAGAGATTTTTGATTTTGAGGTCATAGAAAAAAACGGGAGAAACTTTTCATTCAAAGTCCTCTGCCAAGCAGGGACGTATATCAGAAAGCTTCTTGATGATCTTGGAAATGAACTTGGAATAGGGGCTCACATGACTAAGTTAAGAAGGCATGTTCAAGGGCCTTTTTTAGAGCAAGAATCAATTACTCTGGAGAATCTTAAAGATGAGAAAAAGCTGGAAAAATCATTATTTTCTATGGAAGAGGTCATTAAAAGGTTAGGAACTAAGGTAATAAAAGTTACAAAGGAACAAGAGCGGGATTTAAGATTTGGAAGATTCCTTAATATGAAAGATTTTAAGATTGATGTTGATGATGAGGAAATCTTTGTTGCTCTGAATTCTAAGGGGAAGATGGTGGCTCTGGTAAAGAAAGAGGGGGGGATAATTAGGCCCGAGAGAGTAATCTAATTTATTTCCAGACTTACTTTTATTGCTAAATTAACTTGATACATAATTAAGTTATTTAGGGTTGAAATTCTTTTTATTATTCTTGATTTATCAATTGTTCTTATTTGATTCAGTAGGATAGTGGAGTCTTTATCTAGTTTTGAATCTTTTCTCGTAATAAATACATTTGTCGGAAATTCTTTGGTAAATCTTTTTGAGGTTATTGGGGCAATGATTGTTAATGGACTAAATTTATTTCCAAGATTATTTTGGATAATCAAACAAGGTCTGACTCCACCTTGTTCACTCCCTCTAATAGGTTCTAAATTAGTAAGGACAATATCTCCTCTTTTTATTTCTACCATTGCCAATCAAAATCTTCTTCAACTGCCGCAAATTCTTTATTTATTTTTAAGCTTTCTTCGGTCATTTCTTTATAGCCTTCGATTAATAGTTCTTTTTGTTTTCTTTTTAATTCTTCTGAAAACTTCAAGAGTTCGAGAATTATTTCCCCATAGGTTCTTTGATTTTGGCTTTTGATTCTGTCTAATTCATTCTTAACATTTTCATGTAGTTGTATGGTGGTTATCATAATTCTATAGAAGTTCTATAGTTTATAAATCTTTTGTGGTATGGGATTTGATTGTGGCTCTTGTGAAGAAAGAGGATGAGAAGATAAGACCAGAGAGAGTAATCTAAAAGTATGTAAAAAATCACAACAAAATTTATAAATTAGAAAAGGTTATTAAAAAATGGTTTTTAATGAAATAGATGAAACTGTTGGTTTTTGTGGGGTTTATATAGAGTATTGGCAGAATGCATTTGATACTCGATTTTCTTCAAGAAAGAAGGATATTTCTAGATTTTCTCAATCTAAGAGAGTCGTGGAGCTTAAGAAATTTAAACCTTTTATAAGTCTAAATGGTTTTATTAATTTTTATCTTCATGCAGAATTTGTTGATAAGCATGGAATTTTCACTGAAACCTGGGAAGTTGCTAATCTTAGGAGATGTCTTGAACAAGCGGTGGATTTAGTAAACCCTGAAATTAATATGCGACTAATGAGCGAGGCTGCCCCTGTAGTGCTTTCTAAGAGAACGCTAGCAGCATTGAGAGCACTTCCAGATACGCCAGAGTATCGCGGACCTCCTTCTGAATTAAGAAAATTTACTCCTGCACTTAATTATGCTTTGTTAAGTACATTTATGCCAAGAAGAAACGTATACTAGCTCAGTTTTCGTAAAATGGTCATTAGTCTTTATTTCTGAGTTATTTTTTTAGAGTTTAGGTAGAACAGATAAATATCTAATTCAGCCATGGACATTCCGAGATTCTTTGCAAGAGGTTTAAGCTGATTCTCTATCTTGATATACGTCTTTTTTGTTAGGGTTTTTGGAAGTTTCTTTATGAATTTGTTTTTATGTAGGGTATTTAGGACATGTCGGTCAAGAATAGCAAAATCCTTGTGACCTAGATTTCTCAAGAGATGTGAAGCTTCTTTCATGCCAAGGCCTTTTATGTTCTTGACTAGGGATTCTCTTATTCTGAACGGGTCTTCATTAAAATTAATTTTTTTTATTGATTTTTTTGCCTCTAGAATATATATGGCTCGATGATTGAATCTGCAGCCGCATTTTCTTAGTTTCTCTTGTAATTCTTTATGGTTTAGTTTCAGAAAGTTCTCTTTATTATGTTCCCAGGCTTTTTTTGTCTGTTCGAGATTTGAACCAGCAACAAGGATGCAGAAACAGAGTTCTTGAAAAATTTTATTTTTATTTAAGGATTTTCCTTTAGAGAACTCTTTTAGTTTTTCATTTACTTGATTATTTATGCCTGATTTTTTTAGGGACTTGAGTTTTTGATGAAGCGACATGATTGGGCTATGTGTTAAATAGAGTTAAGTTAAAAGTTATTTTGGGGTTTACAACGTTGTGAACTTGATATATATTGGGTTATGAATAAATTTATCTCGGACGTTTTTGGTAAAACTTCAGTTTTACAACGTTGCAAAACCGATTAGATATATAATCTTATCTAAACTCATGTTATCTTTAGAACTATCTTTGGTCGTGTCGTTTGTATTGTCTTACCACTACTTTGACTCTTGACCACTTTATCTTTTTTGGGTCTCTTTTCATCTTATAATTTCTTCTGCATTTAGATGAACAGAAAAATAGAACTCTACCATCATTTAGGGCAAAGATTATTCCTTGTCCAGGTTCTTGTTGCTTAGAACAAAAGGTGCATTTCATTTTATGTGAAGGCTCCTTTCATTATTCTTGTTCTGATTTTTCTCGCCTCAATTTGAGTTTCTCTTAGCATGATTACATCGTTGATTTTTATTGGGCCTTTGACATTTCTTCTTATGGTCTTGCCTTTTTCAAGGCCGTCTACTATCTTGGCTAGAACTTGGGTAAGTTCTCCACGGAATCCTGTCCTTCCTAGTATTTCTTCAACAGTTGCTGGAATGCCCTCTATTGACCTTTCTACCCTCATCTCTTTTATTTTCTTTTGGTCTTGTTTTATTTCTTTCATTTTTAAGTTGGTTATGCAAAAGGATTAATTATTATATGCCGGGAAAATCAAAAGTAATTTATTTCTTTGATTTTTCTTTATCAGTCTTTCCACTTATTTCAATGATAGCTATTGCTGAGCATCCGACATTGATACCTGCTGAAACTCCAAGCTTCTTCTTGCTGTCAACGCCCTTGCAAGTTATGCCTTTTTCTTTGCATAGTGCTGGGATGTGCTGGATAATTTCCTTTGGTGTAACATCTTCTGCGTAGACAACGGTCTTTGCAGTGCCTCGCTCGATTGCTTTCGTAACTTCATTGATTCCCTTCTCGATTTTTCCGTTTTTTCTTGCGTTTTCTACTATTTCATAATCAGAAACCATTTTTAACCTCCCTCATATTTAAGTCAGTCATTGGTTTATGTTTCTTTAAGAAAAAGAGCATTTAAAAAGCTTTCTGCGAGTTCATCCGTGTATAGCCTAGTGACATATGTCGTAAGGCTACCGAAAATTAGTTCTCACCTAA
>CAYZTH010000009.1:0-27348 GCA_964481435.1 Candidatus Woesearchaeota archaeon | reverse complement strand
TTAGATGAGAACTAATTTTCGGTGGCCTAGTGACATATGTCATGGTCTCGCACAGTGCACAAAAAAGTACACCTTTCAAATAGTTAGATTAAAATAGTATTTTGACTTTTATTTATATGAAAAAAGGGAAGATATTGGGTATACTTGGAATCTTACTGGCCCTGATAATCATTTTCTTCTTGACTTATGATCATGGTGCCCTGTTTGGAGGGATGACCGGAGGGACAGCCCGGAGCATTCAAGAATTGAAAATTGTTACAAAGGTAATAGATGGTGATACTTTTATTGCTGGCGGAGAGACAGTTAGGATGCTTGGGATAGATGCTGATGAAAAAGGATATCCCTGCTATTTTGCTGCAAAGGAGAAACTTGAAGCACTTGTTCTTGGCAAAGAGGTTTATCTTGAACAAGGTAAGGAGAATAAGGATATTTATGCTCGGTATCTAAGATATGTCCTTTTCAATGGAGAGAACATAAACCTAAAACTTGTCCAAGAGGGTTTTGTTGTTGCAAGAACCAATGAAGGAGATAAATATCAACAGGATTTTATTGATGCGGAGAATTATGCAAGAATAAATCGAATCGGATGCAAGTGGGAGAATGCTACTTGGCTTCCTGGAAGCAATATCCAGAATGAGGGAACTTGGACAAGATTAATTGGAAATGATGGAGATATTATTGGGGCTTGCGATGCTGGAAACTTTGTTGGGCAAGAAAAGATTATTCAGGGAAAGGTAATTGATGTTTACAAAAGTTCAAGTTCAACAACGTTCATTAATTTTGAGAAGCCCTATCCAAATTCGTGCTTTACTGCAGTAATATTCAAATCTGATTTAGGAAAGTTCAATGATCCAGAACAGTATGCAAACAAATTAGTCAGAGTAAAGGGGAAGATTAAGGTATATCAGGGAAAGACTGAAGTGGTTCTTGAGAATGAGGATATGATTGAAGCTAGTTCTTGATGAATAGAATGGACCTGTCGGGAATCGAACCCGAACCACACCCCTGCCAGGGGCGCATTCTACCTTTGAACTACAGGCCCGTTGTTATGCTTTTTGATGTGGATGAATGTTTATAAAGATTATTTTATCTTATATCCATGGTACTTGTGGTGATAAGTGCGATATTCTGGTTTATTCTGGCGGTATTGCTTGCGCTAATTGAAATAGAGGTAGAAGGAAAGTTTGGGTGGGCAGAGAAATTGCCAACATGGTACCGGAAAAATAACTTTCCAATTGGTAAGAGGCCTATGACGGGATATCATTTGTTTATGACTATCTTCTTGTTTTTGATAATTCATTTAGGCTTCTTTCTTGGGTTGAGGTGGAACTGGGGCGCAGAACTTATGCTGATTGCAGCATATGTTATTTTTATCAGTTTATGGGATTTTCTTTGGTTTGTTTTTAATCCTTACTACGGCATCAAGAATTATAGAAAAGAGAAGATTTGGTGGTTTTCAAAGAGCAAGTGGGTTGCAGATATGTTCCCTTTTGATTATGTCTGTTCTTTGATTGGATGTTTGATTCTAGCCTTGGTTGCTAGCCTAATAAATAATAATTTTGAACTTTTGCTTCGAGAAGTTTACACCATTTTGATATTTATTGCTCTTGCAATAATTTCAATCTTTTTTGCTCCTTCTTATCATAGGTGGTATAAACGGATGAGAAAAAAAGATGATAGAAAATCAGTTGGAATTTTTCACTGAGGATTAAGATTTTATTTCAACTCTTCTCTTAGCTTCTCAATCTTGACTCTCTTCTGTTTCATAGAATCACGTTCTCGAACTGTGACTGTTTTGTCTTTGAGAGTCTCGCCATCAATAGTTATGCACCAGGGGGTTCCTATCTCGTCTTGTCTTCTGTATCTTCGGCCGATACTGCCTGATTCATCATAGAAGCATCTTAGGCTTGATTGAGACTTGATTGTTTCATAAATCTTTTTTGCAACTTCGGGCATGCCTTCTTTGTTGACTAAAGGAAAAATAGCTACTTGAATTGGGGCTATATTTGGTAGGAGTTTGAAGAGAGTTCGGTCATTCCCAGGCTCTTCTTTGTAGGTTGTATCAAGCAAGGCAAAAAGTGCTCTGTCTACTCCTGCTGAAAGTTCAAAGACATTTGGTAGAACTTTCTTTGATGTTGATTCATCAAGAACCTCTAGGCTTTGTTGTGTTATCTCCTGATGCCCTTTTAGGTCATAGTCTGATCTGTGATTGCAGGCACATAGTTCAAGCCAACCAATGGAGGTTAAGACTTCGAAATCCCAGGTCTCTTTTGAGTAAAATGGTCTGTCTTCTTCAGGAACGTACTTGAATCTCATTTTATCCTCTTGAATTCCTAATTTCAAGTAGAACTGTTTGATAAGTTCTAGATAGTGGGCAACAAGTTTACTTTTTATTAGTTTCTTCTTGATAGCATCTTCTATACTTATTGGGGTTTGTTTTTCTTTGATATACAACGGAAGAGTTTCGGATTTTATTTTATCAATGTTTATATCATTCTCTTTTTTAGGATTGAAGAAGATTTCAGTTTCCATTTGATTGATTTCTCTTATTCTTGTAATTCCCTGTCTCGGGGAGATTTCATTTCTGAAGACTTTTCCGGTCTGGGCAATACCAAAAGGAAGTTTGACTCTCATAGTTCGAAAGATTCTTAAGAAACTTGGAAAAATTGTCTGGCAGGTTTCTGGTCGCAGATAGGCGTCTTTAAGTTCTGCGCCGATGCCAGTTTTCAACATCATGTTCCATCTCTCTGTTTTCTTGAATCTCGATTTGCATTTTGGGCAGAGAATATTGTTCTTTTTTATGAGCTCATCATACTCTTCATTAGAGAGTTTTTCAGGTAGTTCGAGGTTTGTCTTTTCTTGAATTAATTTGTCTGCACGAAATTTTGAACCACATTTTTCACAAGCAATTAAAGGGTCTGTGAAATTTGTAAGATGTCCTGAAGCAATGAAAACTGATTTTGGAAGAATTTGGCAGCCATCAATTTCGACCATGTTTTCTTTTCTTACAATTTCCTGTCTCCAGACTTCAAGGATATTATTCTTTAGAGCTAGACCGTTTGGACCATAGTCAAAGAAACCCGCAAATTTGTCCGAATATAACTCTGCAGTTGGCCAAAAGAAACCTCGGACAGAGGCTATTTCCATTATCTTGTTAAGGCTAGCTTCTTGGGCTTTCTCCTCTGTGTTTTTTTCTTGTTTTGACATTTTAAGGTGATATAAACTGGGTTTAGAAGTTTTTAAAAGTTATCTAATTAAACTGCCCTAGATAATGGAAGCAAGAGTCGGAAGCCGTGATAATAAGAACATGGCTGTTGCTGATGCAAGAGGGAGTATGATATTATCATCTGCATCTGATTCGCCTAACTTTATGGAAATTGCTTCAGTTATCATTCCGAAGAATGAACCAACTAGTGCTGAAAGGGGATCAATGAAGATTAGGGCGAATAAGAATCCGGCGATTACTCCGCAGAGGGTTCCAAATAAGCTCTTGACTTTTTTGAAAGGATTAACTTTGTATTTTGCGCCAAACCGATTTGATAGAGAACATATGGAATCTCCAAATGTCAAAATGGTTATTGCTGCTAGGGCGATATTCTTATCGAATATGAGCACAGTAAGGCCTGCTCCGGCAATAAAAAATAAAAGCCCTTTAAGAGGGAATCTTTTCTCTTCTTCTTTGGAAATCCAGGCTATTGGTTGAATATTATATTTTAGATGGAGAACTGTTAGGAGTATGCAAAGCAGGAGAAGTATAAATAAGACTCTTATGAAAACTCCCCTATCAAATAATAGGGACAGGGCTAGAATCAGTATGCCGAATACTATGTGCAGAATCTTTCTTACTATCTCGGGCTTGTTCATTTTTTAGATTTTGTTTTGCTTTTACTTGCTCTTCTTGCCCGATTCGTTTGATTTTTTCCTAACTTTATCTTGTTAATAAGTCTTGTGGTTAGAATTGGTACGAAATACCCTATGATTATGGCCGCAATAACATCGCTTGGGAAGTGTGCTCCCTGCCAGACTCTCTCTAAAAGGATTATTATTGAGAGAATTAGCCAGACTATACCAAGCCAGTTCTTTAAGAAGGATAGAGTTGAGAACATGAATGTTGTGTGGCCAGAGGGGAATGATTTGTCATCAGATAAGAAATTACTTTGAGAGGGGATTGGTCTTGGTCTCGCAATTATAACCTTGAGTAGGGAGGTTATTGCGACTGCGACAAGCATTCCGATTATGTATCTGAATATGTTTTTCTTCTTGTTTTTTACTTTATTATCAAGAAGAATGAAGACTAGGCTTAGAACAAACATTGTTACATAAAACCAGAAACTTTCTATGAAGTTAAGATTCAAGGGGACATGTAGGCTTATTCTGAATTGCTGGATTGCTACAAAAAGTTGATTGTCAAAGATTAAGGCTAAGATGAAAAGGGCTACAAGGACAAAAAAGATTATCCAATTCTTGCCCATCCTTTTAGTGGGCTTTTGTTTTTGTTTTGTTTTCTTTAGCACGATTAGGTTATATACAATTTAGGTAATTGGATTTTGCAATTGTTGTGCTTAGGCACCAAAATCCTTATTTTACCAGATTCTTAAAGGTTAGCATTGCTTAATTTTTTATACATAAATCTATTTAAATAAATTGTTCTTATTTATAAAATGGAAAAACGGGGAATCTGGTTAATGGGTTTAAGGTATGTTTTGATTATTGTGGCGATTTTTGCGCTGCCTTTGTTTTATGAGGTTTTGAGACCAGTTACCACCTTTCTGAGTTATGGGTTGATGAGGCTCTTTTATTATGCACAATTGAGCGGGAATTTTATTTCTATCCAGGGATACTCTATTGAAATTATCGATGCTTGTGTTGCGGGAATAGCTTATTTTTTATTGATTGTATTGAACTTGTCTACAAGGTTGATTGGGCCCCTGAAGAGAATTTGGCTGTTTTTGTTTACAAGCGTAGTTTTCTTAATTGTAAATGTGATAAGAATTTTTTTGATGACTGTGTTGCTCGTGAATAAGTCTGGTTGGTTTGATACTGCTCATCTAGTATTCTGGTATGCTTTAAGCATAGTCTTTGTTTTCTTAATATGGGTTCTAAGCATTAAGGTATTTAGAATAAGAGAAATTCCTGTTTACAGTGATGTCAAAGCGATTTTTAGAAGGTAGACTAAGTAATTGCTGCTTTCGCTGTTCTTAGGAGATTTAGGGGGCTTATCCGAATAAAGCGGATAAACCTTCTGCTGCTTCTTCTTCCTTCTTCTCTTCTTTCTTTTCTGCTGGTTTGGCTGCACCTTGTGCAGAGGCTCCGGCAGCAGGCATTACTGCTGTTTCTGAAATCGCTTTTTGTATATCTACACCCTTCAATGAAGCTACAAGTGATTTAACTTGGGATTCATCTGGGTTAGTTCCGGTTGCTTTGACAACTGCGGTTATATGTTCTTCAGTAACTTCTTTGCCTAGTTTGTTAAGCAACAGAGCTGCATATATATATTCCATTTTGTTTTTTGATTTTATTTAGTATTTTATTTGATTATTGTGTTGTATGTTGATTTGGGTTTGTGCGCCTTAATTAGCATTCATGCGCTTTTTTATTGTGCCGCAGGCGTGCTTGGGGCCTCGGGTTGAGGGGAATTCTGATTTAACATTTGGGAGATTGCAAGTGATTGCATATTTGCCTTCGCAAGCAACATGTTTATTGTTTCTTTACAGGTATAATCTGTATTCAAAGCGAGATTCATCGCTTCTTGAGAACAGATTGAGAGGAGTCTTGTTGCTTCTTCTTTGTCTATATTTATTTTATCATAGAGCTTATGTTCATTAATGTCGATTGCTGCAAGAGGTTTTATTCCTATTGTAAGGGGTTTCATTTCTAATCTTTCAAGGATTAGGGAAACTTCTGCTGGAACTGGGTGGTGTGCTTTAATTACGAATGCTTCCTTGATTGCAATCTTTCCCTGATCAACGCCAACTTTTACTTTTGCATTTGTGAATTCAGCTAGGGCAGGACCTGCCATAATGTCTGTTGTTCCAGGTTCTAGTATGATGTCTTTATCGGAGATTTGTCCTGGCTTGAGTTTTGTTTGGCTTTTTAGGTCTGATAGTATTGCGGCTAATTCAAAAGGGTCTAATTGTGAAAAAAGAACCGCAAAATTCTTGTCTACTTTATTTCTGAGATGTTCTAAATCTTTTGATTTGTCTATTGCCATTAAAACCAGGTTCTTCTTGACGAATTTTATATCTGCTTTGCCTTTTAACGCTTTTTTTATCTTTTGATACTGGTGAGATGGAACTCCCCCAATAGAAGCAATCATCGTTGTCCTGTTCTTTTGCATAAGTTCAACTAGTTCTTTCAGAATCTTTTGTTTTTTCTCTGGAACCTGTTTCTCTCTCTTAATTTTTTTCTTTTCCATTTTTACTTATTTTTAGATTTATTTGTCTAGTTTGACCTTAATTGATTTAGACATCGTGAATTTGATTAGGGTATTTCTTACATTGAATTCTTTTTTTGGCAGAGCAGCTATGATTGTCTTGAATGTTTTGTCTAGGTTCTCTATAAGTTTATCATCGGGCATGGACTCTTTTCCAAGGGGAATTTTTAGGCTTCTTTCTTTTGTTTTTATTTTGACGGTTTTTTGGAGCTTTTCCACAGAATCTTTAAGGTTCTGTTCATTTTCTTGCATAAGGACACAGCCTATTTTTGGGTCAGGCATTTTTCCTGCTGAGCCAAGAATCTTTCCGAACTTTGAAGCAACTAGTGGCATGAGTTTAGCCGAGGAAATGAAAAAGTCTTGTTTTTTTGCGAACTTTTTCATTTCTTTTGGAAGTATCTTGTCAAGTTCATCTTTTGTGAATATCCTTGTTAATAGGTCGGATTTTTTTATGGTGTCTAAGAATGCCGCGATGTTTTTCTGTTTATAGGTATTTGGAAGAAGAAGGAAGGTATTGACTGATTCTTTTTGGGTGTCAAAACTTCTTAGATTTATGACTAGTTCCAGAGTCTGATCAAATTCACGTTTTTCAGACACACTTCTAAGTTCTTGTAATGCTTGTTTGAAATTCATTTTTCTTTATTGTGATTGATTTCTTTTGTTGCTAATTTTGTGCCGATGCACTTAGCAATTGATTATCAAATTTCTTTAACGCAATCATCCTCCTACGCTAAGAAACGTAGTATGTGCGTGAGCACTTTGGATATTTACTCTTGGATTTGAGGGTTTTTAAAGGTTTTGAGAAGTGGTTATTTCTCTAGTGCATTAAGGTATTCCTTAACTCGGTCAAGAATTTCTGGAAGATAGAAATTTTCTATCTTCTTTTCAAAGAGCTCGTTTAGGTTGGAGAATTCAGTTATCTTGTAAAGATTGTTCTGCTTTTCAATGATGAAAAGATCTCTGAGCTTCTTTAATTGCCTTCTTATGTTTGAGTCTGCTATGCCCTTAAGTTCGAGATTCGCCTTCTCTCTTGATTTTATGGCAAGTTCTTGAATCTGGTTTGAGTCAAGTTCTTTCTTTTCTTTTTTTGCATCTAAAAGAACTAGAAGAATGTCAACAGCAATGTCTCTTGAATCCCCCGGTTGTAAGAGGCCCAGGGAGAGGCAGATTTTCTTGACAAGTTCCCTTTTATTCATCTCATAGGGTTTTTCGTATTTTCTTAGAGTTATTTCACTGAGGGGTGTTTCTCTCATTTTTGTGTTAAGGGGTATTCTTTTGTAAGTGCGAGGGATTTTATTTAATGGTTTTGGTGAACTCTCAAGTTCACAAAATTGCAAAACCAAAGGATTTTACTTGACACTTAACTCGGTTTTTAGTATATCCTCTAAACCAACAATCTTTATAAATATTCTTGGCTTTTGTTTATCATGGAATTTGTAGCATTGATGTCGAGCGGAAAAGGCACTTGGGGACAAGTTGCAGGAATAATAAATAAAGGCCAGTGGGAAAAGATATTCCTTATTTGTTCTGAGTTTGCGGCCTCGAAGATAGGGGAATTTGATTTTTCAAGGAATGCAACAATAATTAAAACAAATTTTGACAAGCCCATTCTTGAAGTGATAGATGATTTGAAGAATAAGCTGCAGGATAAATTCTCTGGAATGGAAGTTGCCTTGAGTTTAGCTTCTGGTGAGGGCAAAGAGCACATGGCCTTGATGTCTGCTTTGATAAATCTGCCTGTTGGAATCAAATTTGTAGCTTTGACTAAAGACGGTGTTGCAGAATTCTGAATGATTTTAATGTATTAAGATTATCAAAAATTAGGGTAAAAAAAGATTAAATAAAAAAAAATAAAAAAAATAAATTAACTAGAGATCTTATCTCTTCTTTTTTTTGGCTGCTTTTTTCTTTTTTGGCATTTTCTTCTCCTCTTTTTTATGTTTTTTTATTTATTATCCTTATTTTTGGATATTATTTAATGTTAAACTTCTTTAAATACTTTTTCTTTTTTTCAGGTTTTCAGAAAAAGTATATTTTGCTTAAACTTTTTAATTTTTTAGGGTTTTTAGTTCAATTTGCAAAAAAAAATAATTATCCGTCAATAAACATGGACTGGCTGGGAATTGAACCCAGACTCTCTTCCTTGCGAAGGAAATGTGTTACCATTACACCACCAGCCCGTTAATTCTTGAAGGCAAAAATCCATATTTATTGAAATATTTATACTTTCCTAAATTTCTCTGGTTTGAGCTACCAATATCTTTGAACCATCTTTCAATATTCTGTTTTCCTTTTATTATCACGTTTGTGTTAGAAATATAGGCAGGGTATGCTTGGGCCCTTAAGAGCGTTTTTATTTGAATAAGGAAGGATTCACTTTTTGAACTGATACTAATATGTGGATATTTAAAATTTTCATCTTTTCTCGCAAAAAGACAACCGTCGGTATCAAAAAGTCCCCTTATAACAAATTTTTTTATATCCCAAGGAAGTTTTAAAATCTTGTTTGAGATTTTTAAACTATTGTATTTGATTCCTATCGGAAATTCAAATTTTTTATTGATGTTCAGGCAAAGCCCTTTATTTTTTATAATTAGATTGCAGACATTTCGTTTTTTATGTTCATAATAATAACAGTATAACCCATACTCTTTCTTGAGACGGATTTTCCAATCTTTCAGATAGTTTGAATCAAGTTTTTTATTACCTGAAATATAAATTGCAATTCTGTTTACTCCTTCATAGTCTATAAATTTTGAAATGCATCCATCCCCTAGAAGCATGCCATAAAATTCACAAAACAAGGGGTCCAGATTAATATTTACGTCTGTTCGTTTTTTGAATTTTCTTGCATGGGCTATTCTTTTTTTTACATCCTTTCTTAATGCATAGTTTGAGCCCCCTTTAATTTTTCCCCAATTATCTGCTTGCATTGAAATTTTTTTGTTCCAACTTTTCTTGTTTTGGGATAGTTCACGCATTTTTTGAAAAGTTTCTTCCGGAATAGAAATCTCCCCCCGAGTATATTTCTTTAGTGTTGAATAATTGCAATTTACTACTTTTGCAAGTTTAATCAAACTGAGATGATTCTTTAACAAGATCTCTTTAAAAAATGCTTTTGAATCTTTAATAAAAACCCTCATTACATATGAACTTTGGCAGATTTATATATCTTTCTACCGTTGGACTATCGGCCCGTAAATTGATGAGAAATACAGATAATTTAAATTTTTGTATATTATCCCCTGGAATGTTTGAATTTTTTAGATAAAAATTTTGAAGAGATACATTCTCCAGAGCCAGACAAAAACCATGACAAGGATTATGAGTACGATAACCAGGCTCGCTATCTTATACCAGACTTCGGCACTTTTTTTGGATTTTGTTATTCCTAACATGGTGAGGAAGAAGAATTTTCCTCCATCTAAAAATCCGAATGGGAGCATATTGAATGTTGATATTGCAAAGAGAAGCATAACTAACCAGAACATGAATACGGAGATAAATGAGAAGGCATCTCTGTTAAATGGCTCATAGTTCATAAAAGGATTATTCATAGACATGGCCCAGGATTGTAATTTCTCAGCGAATGTTTTAGGAGGAGATCTGTAATTTATTCCCAAGAATCCTTTTGAAGAATTACTTGGATTTACGGCGGCAATGATGTTGTATGTGCCTTTGTCGGTTTTTATTTCGATATGTTGTCCTGGCGTGGTGGAGTTTAGGATTGCAAAGATTTGTGGGTCTGAATACTTTAAGCCATTTATTTCTAGGATTTGCCCTTTAATGTTGGCATTTATCAAAGGAGCACTAAAGTAGGCGACTATTGTTTTGTTTTCTGGATTTGAAATATTTTTATATTGTTGAGAAAAAAGGTCTCTTGTCAGAACGAAAGAAGAGGTATCTGTATAGACCATTGATTTTTCTGGCAGCATATTCGGGTTTATGTTCTTTAATTCAAGAAGGGAGTAATTGGTATTATCCAGGGTTATGAATTTTATGTCGCTTGAATTAATCATCCCTCCCCCGTATAATGGCGTTGTTGCATGAAAACTTAGGCTTATGAATAATAAGAAAATTAGTCCGAAGATCAAGAAAAATACAAAATTTGAAAATGATCCTGCTGAAAGCATCGCAAGTTGGTCTTTTCTCTTTTTCTTTGACATGGATTTTTCATCAGGTTCAACAAAAGCTAGTGGAAGAGGGCCAATAAAACCAAAGCCGCTTGATTTCACTTTCACTTTCATATGTCTTGCAAATATTCCGTGAGCGAATTCATGAGTTATTGCCATTATTGCGAGGATAATTATCCAGTGGATAAAATAAAAATTTGGCAAACCCTGAATCTTGAATATCTGGGGAGCGTAAGGAATTACGGGCATTATCGGGGGAGCATTAGTTATTACGGGCATTTTAATTAATACAAATATATTATAGATTAACAGAGCAACCATCGCGGCCATTGCGAAATAACCGAATGTTATTGAGATATACGCTAAGACTTTGAGTTGCTTATGAAATTTTTTGCTGAAATTATCCATAAACTTCAGGCCGAATTTGGTTTTATACAAGAAGAAAAATCCTTCTCTTTTTACTTTATGTTTATTTTTATAAAGAAAAAAGGCAGAGAAGATACAAAAGAGAGCTAAAATTCCCAAATCAATATACATAAAATTCATTTTTTGACTTGCCTCTTTTAGAGAAACTAGTAATAGGGGTATTTATTCTTTTTCTTATCGTAACTAGAGCATCTTAAGGACTAACTCATTGACTTTATTGCCCCGGTTACCAAGAACCCCCTTGGGATAGATAAGCTTTATTGATTTCTTGAATCCCCCTTTTGGTGGATGAAGTCTGAAGAATGGTTTTATCTTTAGATCTGAGAGGGTTGTTTTGCTTTCAAGAAGTTTTTTTACAGTCTCTTCCATAGTTTTGCCTGCAAATTCAAGAGGTTTATCCCCCTGTTTTCGTCCTCTTTTCATAAGAAGCTGTTTGAGAGTTTCTGCATCAATCTCTCCAAATGCGATGTAGTCTATTGCTTTCTTCAGCATACCCTCATTTTCTTTAGTCTTTTCAATAAGTGAAGCAGCAAATTTTCTTCTTAATCTCATCATCTGAAGAGTCATCTCGATGTCTTTTGAAACATCTACCTGTCCCCGGATTCTTATGGCGAGTATTTTTGTCATTTTTTATTTTAAGTTAAGTTATTTAATCTTTGGCAAGAAGTTTGTGCTGATGCATCTTGCTTTTATTTGATTATAGGTTTGGTTATTTTCTATTTATATCATATCATTTAATTTTATTAGGGCGTTCATACAAGCTTTTATCATATTTATCTTGGTTCTTGTCTGGCCAAAACTCATGGTGTAAACATCTTTTATTCCTGCAAGCTTTAAAATTTTCTTGCATTCTCCATCTATAACTAGGCCAGTTCCTTTTGGAGCAGGCATGAGGATTATCTTGGAGCTTCCTACTTTTCCCTCGACTTGGAATGGAATGCTGTGTGGTTCTGAGCATGTGCAATCAAAACTGCCACATCCTCTTCTTATTTTAATTATATTCAGTTTAGCTCTTTGCAGTGCTTTTTGTTTTGCGGGCAGGGTTTCTTTTGCTTTTCCATATCCTAATCCTACGTGGCCATTTTTGTCTCCAATGACTGTCATGCATGCAAATGTAGGAACATTACCTTCTGCTGTCTTCTTCTGGGTTTGTTTCCAGGCTCTTCTTTTCCCCCCACCAAATTTACCCTTTGATTGTCCAATGTTTATTAAGTCAGATTCCATATTTGGAAGAAGGGTATCTACTATTTGTGGTTCAAGGATCTTCAAATTCCTCTCGAAAACTTCTTCGATATTTTTTACTTTATTCTCATGAACCTCTTTTCCGAGGACAGTTTTAGGAATCCAATCCATAAGTTCCTGTGCTTCTCTCTTTTCTTTTCTTGATTTTCGATCCTCTAAATCTGCGGGAGATCCTTTTCTAAATCTTTCTCTTCTACGTTCCATTTTATTGTTTTCTTATTTTTTCGATCAATTTTTTTATTTTTTCTGGATTTTTGGTATGTTCACCAAGTAATCTTGATTCTTTTGGTAGCATTTTGTCGGGACAATTTATATCCAATCCAGCATCTTTTGCTCCCTTGACTACGGCGTATATCTTTGAGCCAGGCGTCGAAGTATATCTTCCGATGTCCACAGTGCATTTTTGAATATCCTCTTCTTTTGCCTTTTTTGCGAGTAGGATGCCTGTTGCATAGGCCGCTGGGACGTTCTTGAAAGATGAAGGCCAATCAAAACTTGAAAGCTCTTTTGAGTTAACGGCACATATTGTTGAATCTTGTGCTTCAGAACTTTTAATTAATTGGGCGATTATATACTTATTTGACTTTCTTATAACAATTCTTGGGTCTTTTGATTTAAGTAGATTCATCCTCGTACCATAATCGGTTTTTCCTTCTTTCTTTCTTCTGAATTTTAATGTTGCCGCCATTTTTTAATTTATTGTATTGTTTTATTGAATTTTAATGTTGCTAATATTGTGCTTGATGCACTTAGCAATCAATTTCTATTTTTGTTTTGTATACTCAATCATCTGCTGATTGCTTTTGATAACTCCTGATTTTAATAGGTTATACATCTTTCGGTATTGTTCGGTTGTGACCTTCTTGGCTTTTTTGAGATTTTTCAAGTAGGATCTCAGTTTTCTTATTCTTGAAGGATAATTGTCAACTTTAATTCTTTTCTTTATACTTCCTGCTCTTCTTCTTCTGCCCTTTCTTTTTCTTTCCAGGTGTCTCTTTCCTGCTCTCCTCTTGATTCCATCGATTGGGCTTTTACTTATTGCTCCGTCTTTGATTAAATCAGCAATGTCCTGCTTTGTTATCGCTTCTTTTATCTCCGAGAGTCTTTCTGGGTCAAACCAGACTTTATTTTTTCCTACGTCCATGACTTTTGCAGCCATTTTCTTTTGAGCCTGTAGTGTTTTCATTTTTTAATCTCGTCTTTCTTGATCTCGGTTTTAACTTTTATTTTTTCTTTTTTGAGTATTTTTTTTAGGTTCATGTTCAATATGGGTAGGTTCTTTTCTTTTGCTTTTTTTGCAATTTCTATCTTATTTTTTAGGCTTGTGTGAGCAACCCTTATTATCTGATTTGGGCCTAGTTTGATTAAATCAAGTTCTTTTGCATTAAAGATGGTGATTGGTTCCTTTCCTTGTATTAGGTGTCTTGTCTTTTTAGGGGAGCCGTAGCCGATATCTGGGCTCTTTGGATAGCCTTTCATCTTTTGCCTTATCTTGCTGTCCCGACCTTTCTGTCTTCTCCACTTGGTCTTTCTTTTGCTCTTGAATCTGAGTTTCTTCTTTGCGTCTTTTCGTACAAATTTTGGCATATTCATTTTATTATTTTTTGATTAATGGGTTTTATTTAGTGTTTCTTTGTATGGGTCCCTTTTTCCTTTTTAATTATCCATATTCCATCTTGGAATACTCTTCGGTCTCTTTTTGTTATTCTTGTAAGGGCCTCAAGTCTTGAAGCTTCCTGGCCAGCCAGTTCTTTGTCTGCAGATTCCAGGGTGATTATATCATTTTCAACATTAATTGAAACTTTTGGGTTTATTTCCACGATTCGGTCTTTTCTCTCACCGAAGAAGTTCTTTATGACTAGCTTGTTTTTTTCCATTTTTACATTCATTGGGAAGTGGATGGAGCAAATTTGCAGCTTATATACATAATTTTTATCAAGGCCATGAAGTGCATTTTTGATATGGCTTACTAGTGAGTTTATGTTCTTTTTATCATCTTTATTGGATTCTGCTTTCTCGATAATCAATTTATTGCCCTCTAATTTGACTTTTACATCCTCAATCTTGTAATTTCTCTTTATCTCTTCAGATCCTTTCTTGACAGTTATTGCCCGGTTATGCAATTCTATTACATGGCCTTCTGGAATATCTATTATCTTTTGAATTTGTTTTTTCATTTTAGAATACATACGCAATCAATGTTCCGCCAAGATTTTTTTCTATTGCCTCATTGTGCGTTATAATACCTTTATCTGTTGAAATAAGGATTACTCCAAAATTTCTTGCTGGCAAGTATCTTTTAACATATTTATCTATTTCATTCTTCTTAACATAAAATCTTGGTTTTATTGATCCGCATTTATTTATTTTTCCAATTTGGATTGTGACTTTTCTAAATTTATCTTCTTCAACTTTGAAGTTCTTGACATATCCTTCTTTTTTCATTATCTTCAATACCTCCAGGATAAGGTTTGTTGCCGGAATGACGATTGTTTCCATTTTGCTTGCCTTTTTACAATTAAGCAAATCATTCATCATTGCACTGAGGTGATCTTTGACTACCATTTTATATAATTTTTATATGAATTTTCTAAAACCTATTTGTTCTGCTATCTCCCTGAAGCACTGTCTGCATAGATTCAAGTTGTATTTGCTTATGTGTGCGCCATGTCTGCCGCATCTGCCGCATTTTTTTGAAGCGATGCCATTTTTTCTGTCTTTTGGCTTGCAGTACTTCAAAAATCTCGCTTTTATTGCAGGTTTGCTATCAACTTGCTTCAGTAACTTTCTCCAGTCGCTTGTTGTCATTTTTTTGGTTTTGTTTATTTTTTATTTAGTATTGTGAATATTAATTTTTTATTTATAGTCTTGCTTTCTCTTCGAAAGGTATTGTGAAGTTCTTCTGGAAAAAGTCAAGAGTCTCTTCTTTTGATATCTGGTGAGTTCTGTTTAGTTTGGTCTTCTTGATCTTTCTTGATTTTATTCTCCATCCGCGCCTTTTTAGCGTAACTGCAACATCAAATCCAGTAATTCCGATATCTCTTTGATAGGGGATGTTAGGGACTTCGATGTATTCTTTTATTCCAAAGCTGAAAAATCCGTTGTTGAATTGTTTCTTCTTGATATCCTTTGCTCCTTGCAAGAGATTTTTTAGTAAGGCGTGGGTGTCCTTCCTTATTGTGACCTTCCAGCCGATATGTAGGCCCGGACGTATCTTGAATGCGGGGATTCTCTTTATCGCAAGAGTTTGCTTTGGTTCCTGGCCTGAAACGATTTTAAGCAATTTTTTCATCCTTTCAAGTTTTTGCGTATCTGCAGATGAACCATGCAAGACAATAGATTCTATGAATATTTCTTTCATTGGGTTTTTTCCTTCTTTGACTTCCTTAACTTCTTTAATCTTGGCTTTTTCTTTAGTTACCATTTTTCTTCTATGACAATTATATTTTTTATTGGAATTGTAGTTTTTTTAGTATCAATCGTAATGTCAACATTTGAACCCTTGATTTCATGTATTTTTGAGAAGTGTCCCTGCCATTTTCCTTTGATTATGAATATCTGGGCATCTTTCTTTAAAGGAAGTACTTTAGAGATGGCTTTTTTCTCTAGGTCAATCAAAAGACTGTCATTGGTGTTCATTTTCTCCTTGACTATGAAATTTCGGCCGTCCATCAGGTTTATCTGCATTTGTTTTTTGTTTATTATCCTTTTTCCTATGACTTTGCTTATCTTGAATTTGGTATTCCCTATCTCTTTGAGGGATAATTTTCCACCTTCGGTTATGGTTAAGATGTATGTTTTTTTTATTTTCTTAATGTTGATTATGTCAAGAAGCCCTGGGCCGAATTTTTCATCGATTATCTTCTTGTTGTTGATTTCGATTTCACCAGCCTTAATTATCGCTTTTGCTTCTGCTGCATTTTTTGCTAGATGAAGAACATCTCTGAGTATTACTAATAGTGATAGGCTATGGGTTAGGCTATGTGGGGATTTTGGAGCCATCACATAGGTTGTGCCTTTTCTTGGGATTGGCCAAGATTTTGGAATTGATTTTCTTTTCTGGTGCATTTTGTATTCCTTTATTTTATATGGTTTATTAAATTTTATTTAGGTTTATGCGATTTTTTTACTTTCATGCGCTTTTGTTTGATTATTTTTATCTGGTATTTTTTTTGTTTCTGGTTTGGACTTTTTATTTATTCGTTTTTTATCTTCTGTGTTCAATTCAATTATCTGAAGATTGGAAGCGTCAAATGAAACATTTATCTTTGAACCGTCTTTCTTTGTCTTCTGTATCCCTTCGATGTATACTTTATTGTTTTGTGTATTTATATCGAGCACTTTGCCGGTTCTTTTCTTGAATGAGCCCCTCATTATCTTGACCGTGTCTTTTTTTCTTAAAGGCAGTGATCGTTTCTTGTGCATTTCTTTCAGAGCTTTTGATAAATGGGAGGAGATAAGTTTTCTCTTAATATGGTTTGGGGCCTGGGCTATGTATTTTCTTTGCTTTTTGGGCTTCCTGCTTGAAATCCAGTGCGATGAAAACTTTTTCATTTTATTTTTTCTGAATTTTTATTTTGATTATTTTTCTAGTTTATTTTTATACAATTGATGATGCGATTTTAGCCACGAAAGGCCATCTGTCCGCAACTTCTTTGGAAATAGGGCCTTTTATTTGTGTTCCCTTTGGGTTTCCGTCTTCATCTTTCAAGAGAACTGCGGCATTATCTTCGAAGGATACTCTCTCTCCAGTATTTCTTCGGAATTCTTTCTTCTGTCTTATTATGATTGCCCAGAATAGTTGTTTTTTCATTTCTACAGGGCCTTTTCTTACACATACTTTGATAAGTTCGGCCATCCTCGTTGATTGTTGCTGGCCTTTTCTATTCTTTCCTCTTTTGACGCCAGTTATCCTGACTGTTCTAGCTCCACTGTTGTCTGCGACAACAAGATTTGCTCCAACATTAATGGTCCTTGGGACACTGGATGACATTGCTTTCATTTTTTATTTGTTTTTTGAATCTTTAATTTTGACGATTATGTGATGAACTGCCTTGGAGAGTGGTCTGCATTCAACTAAAATGACTTGATCATTGACTTTTATCTTGTCTAAAAGTTCTTTAGGCACTCTTGCCCTTATGTCTGTCTTAGCTTTGGAGAATCGTTCATATTTTGGGTCATGTAGGATCCTCTCGAATTCTACTGTTACGATTGGCTTTGATACCTTCTTCACAGTACCCTCGAACTTCTTCTTGTATGGATTTATTTTTTCTTTTTCCATTTTTACAGCTTTGTGTTTCTTGCTTTCTTGTTTTTTATTTATTTTGCGTTTTTATGCGGATTCTATATTCTCTTTACTAAAGCCGAGTTTTATAAGCTTTTCTTTCACTTTCTTCGTATGATCTCCCTGCAGCTCCACTACGTTGTTTTTTACTGTTCCGCCGCAGGCAAGTTCTTCTTTAAGCTTTTTTGCTATTTCTTTAACTTGGCTGTCAAAACCGCGCACTTCAGTGACATATTTACCGAACTTTCTTGTTGTTCGGTGCACGGTTATTTTTTGCTTTGTTTTTTCTAGTTCTCCACATATACACGCTTCCTTGGGTAAACCACAATTTGGGCATATGTCCATCTTATTTGATTTCTCTTAATTGAGTATTGATTCTAGCTATAGTTTTTTTTATTTCTTTGATTTTTTTTGAACCAGCTACTGCTTGGCCTTTCTTACTTCTAATTTTTAGTATCTCCATTGCTAAGTCTAATTTTTTATCATCTAATTCCTTTTTTCCTAGTCTTTTGATGTCTTTGTTTCTTATGATTGCCATTTTTAGTATTGTTTTAATTTATTTTTATTTATTGACTTTTTTCTTCGGATTTTGCTTTTTTGCTTTTTTTGGTCTTTTTGACTGATTGTGCTTCTTCTATCTCTTGTTCTGAATATATCTTCGTTTTATTTTCTTCTTCTATAATTCTTTCCTTTAGTTCTTTTTCAACAGATTCGTAGTTTATAGTTATTTTGTCAGGGATTTTGACGTCACTAGGAACAACTGACACCTTGACTCCAACGGCCCCTGGTTGAGTGAATGCGACGGCTTTTGCTTTATTGACTACTTTTGTTGTCTCTCCGGTTTTCTTTAGATAACCGAAGCCGAATCTCCAGCTCTTTGCTCTCTCGCTTGGAAGTCTTCCGCTTAATCGTATCTCTGCTCCTAAAGCGCCTCCACGAATCATCTTCTCTAGTTCTTTATATGCAATAAGTTTGAAGCTCAAAGGACCTAGATTTTCTAGGGCGGTTGCGATGTTGTCTGCAACGGTTTGTGCATCGAATAATGGGTTAAGTATTTCTGAAACCTCTATCTGTGGGTTCTCTAAATTGAAGTGTTCTTTTAGGACTCGGCCGATGTCTTGGATTATTTCTCCGCTTCTCCCTATTACGAGTCCAGGTTTGGTGGTTGAAATGACTATCTTTTCTCCTATTGGTGTTCTTTCTATCTTGACTTCGCTGACTTTTCCTTTTCCAAGTTTCTTTCTTATGAATTCTTTGATCTCGAATTCCTGTTTCTTTTCTTCAACAAATTTCTTTTCTATCATTTTGATATATGTTTATTTATATGGTTATAATTTATTTATGCGCACCTTGGTTTGTATCTTGGTGCTTTTGTTTTTGGGAATGTGCTGTTGGTTGTTTATTCTCTTTGGTCTTATTTGGGTTTGTTTTTTCTCTGACTTCTATGTATATGTTTGCTCTCTTGAATCTTTTTCTTCCATAACCCATTCTTGTGCCTCGAACGGGGCTTGATGCCTTGTCTGCTTTTGCAATCACGATTTTTATCTTTTCGGTGTCAAGGTTGTTTGTTTTTGCATTGGATATAACACTTTTTAAGAGCTTTATGAAATACTGTGCTGTTTTAATAGGGTATCTGCCTCGAGCATATCCTTTCTTGAATCCTTTTCTGTGGGGTGTTTCTCCTTTAAATGGAATAGCTATCTGAAGTTTCGCTACTCGTTCTAAGTCTTTTATTACCTGTGAAGGATTTTTATTTTTTATGAATCTGCACACGGCCATCGAAGTCTTTGTTGATAGTGGAAGGTCTGAACCATAGACATAGGCCAATTCTTTCTTGATTTTCTTTTCTGGTTTGATTTCTTTCTTCTCTTCGGCTTTTACTGGCTTTTGAGTTTGGGTTGTTTCAGTCTTTTCTTGTTTTATCTCTTGTTTGATTTCTTTCTTCTCTTCTGGATTTTTAACTTGTGGTTTGTCCTTCTTGAGAGTAGGGTTAAATTTTTCTTTTCCGCTTGAAAATCCCTGTTCTGCTACTTGTCTTTCCATTTTATGCTTATTTGACTGACAAGAAAGATGAACTTCTTGTTGCTCCGATACCTGGTGCGCTGTGTTCGACTTTTCTTCTAGTCATAACGAATTCGCCGAACCTATGTCCCAGGGTCTCGTCATTTAATTTAATTGGTATGAATTCTTTACCGTTATGAATACTAATCTCCCATCCTATCATCTTTGGAACTATTATCATCTCTCTTTCTTGTGTCCGGATTGGTTTGTTTTTTGCCAATCTTTTTTCACATCTCTTCAAGAATTTCTCTATTTTCTCGGCTTGTCTCAGTACAGATCTTCGTTCTCTTGCAGTCAAGAGCTTTGCGAATTCTCTTATATCCAGGGCCTTGAGTTCTTCTATCTTCTTGCCTTTGAAATTAAATTCTTTTAATGCCATTTTATTTTTATTTAAATTTAGTTCCCATTTCTTTTATTGCATTTTCAGTATATATTGCCAGTTTTCCTGGCTTGCCATTCAATGAGAGGTCATGTACATTTATCTGTGCGACTTTAAGGTGATTTATTAAGTTTGATAATCTGCTTTTTTCTTTATCGCCGATTATCAAGACTGCTTTTCTTGTATTCTTATATCTTCTTCCTCTTACTTTTCCCTTACCGGGTCTTACTTTCCTTTCTTTCATGATCTCAATTTTGTTTGATTTCATTTCTTTCATAAATTCTTTTGGTTTATCTAGCAAGGATGATTTGATTATTATTGGGAAGGAATAATTCATTGGTTTTGTGTAGTTCTTTTTTATTATCTCTTGTGAGGCTGTTGCAGCTATGCAGGATCTTATCGCGATTATCTTCTCTTTCTTGTTTATAACTCGCTGTCTCCTCAATAACTTTGGAGGGTGGGCAGCACGTCCTTTGACTGTTTCTGGAGTGAAGGTTCCTACCCAGTAAAATTGGTCCCCCCTTCTCCATAGGGCTTTTCTTGGTACTCTTGAAATTCCTTTTCCATAGAGTGTCTTGAATTTTCTTCTAGTGTGACTTTGTTTACCTGTTGAAGATTGTTTACCTGCAATAGGGTAGACTGTGTATCTTTGTTTCTTGAACATCGCAAGATAGACCTTATCCACTATGTCTTTTCGGATTTGGGATGAAAAAACAGGGGGAAGTTCTATTTGTTCTTGTGTGTTTAGTATTTTTGCTTTCATTTTTATTTCCTCTTTCCAGTTCTGCTTGGCCTAATTAGTCCGACCTTCTTTCCTGGAGGCGCATTTCTCTTTGCAATCTTTGATTTAATTCTTTTTCCTCTTCCTGAACCGAATGGATGATCAATTGCGTTAACTTTGACTGCAGAGGTTCTTGGCCAGACTCTGGCTCCTCTTGCTCCTTGCATATAGAACATCTTTCCAGCAGTCATTATTGGGCGCTCTTTTCTTGAACCAGCAGCGACAATACCTACGGTTGCTCTGCATTTTGGATCAAGGGCTTTTTCTTGTTTTGATGGAAGTTCTACAGTGATAAGTTTGTCTTTTTTTATTATTCTTGCTGAAATCCCCGAAGTTCTTACTAGTTTTCCACTTGAACCTGGGAATGTTTCTAGGTTAAATATCTCTGTACCTAGGGGCATTGATTCTAGAGGGAGGATGTTTCCAGGCTTCACTGGTGCGTTTTTTCCTATCTCTATCTCTTGTCCTTGAACAATATTATTTGCGGCTATATTGAAGAAAAGTTTTTTTCCTACCTTTATTTTTGCGACAGGGGCTGAGTAGCATATAACATTCATCAGTTTTTGGACAACGCCTTTTCCTTCGGTCTTAAGTTCAGGGTATTTTGCTGAGATTGCATAGGCTTGTTTTGTGGCCCTATATCTCATGCTGCCGTGTCCTCGTGCCTGTTGTATGATTGTCTTTCCCATTTTAGATTATTCCTAGTTTAGTTGCAATATCTATTGCCGGGGTCTTTGGATCCAGCTTTATGAATGCGATTTTTTTATTTTTTAAGATGTGAGTATTGATTGAGACGACCTTTGATTTGAACATACTCTCTAGCTCTTTTTTTATGTCTGCTTTTTTTGCTTTCCTGTTCACATAGAATGCAATCTTATTTTCTAGTTCAATCATCTTGACTATCTTCTCGGTGGTTATTGGTTCTATCAGTATTGACATTTTTTAATTCAAAATCTTTACGATTTCATAGTTCTTTTTAAGTGTTTTTTTAGTTTCTCTTAGGGGATTTGTAAGAATAACTTGTCTTTTTGAAGGACCTTGGATTGAACCAAGGATGACGATATAATTTGTCTTGATTTTTCCATAGTTCTTGAATTCGAGAGGAAGTTTTGATGCTGGGCCAAGGTCGATTATTTTCTGGTTGTAGTGTGTTCTTTTGAAGAACCCCATCTGGCCTGCCATTGGTGCGTGAAATGTGACTCTTGAAGGATGCCAGGGCGATAGGTTTCCAGGTCTTCTAACTCCTTTTTCAGATTTATGTGCTTTTAGGGCTATTCCATGTCTATGGACTGGGCCGCAAAGGCCATATCCTTTTGTGACTCCTCGAATATCTACAAGATGATTTGATGTGAAAAAGTCTGAAAGATTCATTTCCTTGCCAAGATAATTCTTTGCAAATTCTAATTTCTCTTGCAAGGTTCCGGATAATCCTATCTCGATTAGGTCTGGTGTTTTCTTCTTCTCTGTTTTTTTGACTTGAGTATAGACTATCAATCTTATGCTATCGTAGTTGTGAAGGTTCTTTTCTATTTCTGCTAGACTTGACTTTGTCTTTGGAATCTTGATTAGGTGTTTAAGTTCTTTATCTAGGTTATCTGCTAGAACTTCAGTAGAAATTTGGTTATTTTTGTAAAAACGGACTGATAAAATTTTAAGAGAAGGAGATTCAAGAACTGTGACAGGAAGAATAATTTGTTTACCCTTTGTCATGGAATCTGGGGTAAGGTCATTGGCAAGGACTCGGGCATTGCTTACTTTATATGCGATGAATCCTAAAATGCCTTTCTTTTCAGAATATTTTTGCTCTAAAGGTTGCCAGTTTACTCTAGGTAGTATTTTAGATGTTCTTTTTCTTGGCCAGTATTGTAAACTGCTGGCTCTTGGTTTGTGTATCTTTCCCATTCGTTACTTTACTTTTATGACTAATATTTAATTCTTTCATTCTACTACCGTGTTAACCCGATAAGTCTGAGAAAAGTAGGTTTTTAAAGGTTTTGAAAGCCAGAATATAATTTCTTGAATATCCGAACTTCTTTATGAAAAAATTTTGTGAGTTTCTTTTCACAATTGCTTATTTGTGTCCATTCGAAGTTTGTGTGTTCTTTACTGAGTCTTATAATTTCGTTATCACTTGTGGTGCAAAGAAAGACAATCATGGTTATGACCTGTCCGTCGCTTCGTTCAAAGTGCCTTACACTAAGGGGGTTGTGGACCTGGATTTGCATGCCTGTTTCTTCTCTTATCTCTCTCATAAGTCCTAGGAAGGGATCTTCTCCTAGCTCAAGTCTTCCTCCGGGAAGTTCCCAGACACTTGGGCTTTGAACATCTTTTTTAGATCTTTTTACGATAAAGAGCTTGTTGTCCTTGACAATGAATGCTTTAACAGCGATTCTAAAATTAACTACGACAATGTCTTTCTTGGGCATTTTTGAATATTTTGGAAGAGATGATTGATTAAAAAGGATTATTGTATTATAGAATATATTCTGTTTAATTAAGTTTAAGCTTCAAGATCTTTCTCTTTTATAACGTCTTTTTTGTCTATGGTGAGTTTTCTCTGGATTTTGCCTTTTCGTTTTGATAAAATCCTGAGTTTTTCAAAATCTTTCTCGCCTTTTGGAATCAAGATATCTGTTATAAAAAAAGTGTGGACTGCTAGGGCCTTCTTGAATTCAGGCATATCAAAGCAGAATTCGTTCTTGATTTGAGGCCAGTATTTTTTATCGAGTTCGAGTTGACAGAACTTATCATCTATCTTCAAGTCTCCTGACTTGCCTGGTTTTGGAAGTTTCTTTTTTGATTTCATTAGTATGCCTGGGCCTTCGATATCTAAGAGCAAGCAGTAGGTCAATGGGTTTTGCAGAACTTTTTTAATTACGTTTGAATCCATTGTGTCATTAAGGTCGTATTGGACCATACGCGTTTTCTTCTTTGCATCGTACTTATCGAGTTCTGGAAGTTTTTCTTTTGCTAAGATTATTCCGGAGCATTTTAGATTTTGTGCTAGGTTTGCGCAGAATTCAACCATCTCTGTTGCGAGCTCGTAACTTGTTCCAACTTTTATCTTTTCAGGTTGTTTTGTTATTTTTGTGACTGCTCTTCCCAAATAAGTTCCTTTGCCGAACCTGACAAATTGTTTGTGTACAGACTCGTCAATCTTGTTTTCAAAAATCTTTTTTATGAACATCTTTTATTTTTGCCTCTTTGATTAGTATTTAGTGAAAGTTGCTTTTTAAGGTTTATGGAAAACAAATTGATAAGAAGGAATGGGCCCAACTGGAATCGAACCAGCGATCTTCTCCGTGTAAGGGAGACGTTGTACCATTGAACCATGGGCCCTCGATTAAAAGATAATTGAAAGATTTAAAAAGCTTCTCATGTAATATTAATTATGGCCGAGAGTAAGAAAGATAAAAATGAGAAGGATTTGGAAGAGAATTCTATGGATGCCGAGAAAGAGACATATGAGAAAATGAAGGATATGGCTCAAGAGATTCCAGATGATGTCAAAAAAGAAATTGATAAATTAAGAGAGAAATTAAAAGAATTCAAGAAAGATTTAATAAAGAAATTTAGTTATATTGAAGCAATTGGAATTCTGCCGCCGCAAGCAGCACAAATTATCGAGGAAGAGGAAGAAGTTGTCCGAGAGAAAGACGAGAAGGTAGTTCATGTCATGGTTGTTGTTCCAGAAGATAAATTCAAAGAAATTGGTAAGGTTAAGGAAGAGGCCATAAGATTAGTTAAGGACTTGAAGCCAAAAGTATGGTTACATATCAAAACCCCGGTTGATATCTGGGAGATGTGTTTTGATGGAAAATATGCTCTAGTCGAGGCTCTTGCTATGTCTTTTCCATTGCACGATGAGGGAATCCTTGGCGCATTAAGAGTAGCTTCTATTCACAAATCACTTGTATTAAGGAAGTTTGAGAAATATGTTGTCAGCTATGTTATTGCTGGGTCATTGGTTAGGGGAACTGCACAAAAAACAAGTGATATTGATATTTATGTTGTTATTGATGATACTGATGTCAAGAGGATGTCAAGATTTGAGTTGAAAGAGAAGCTAAGAACCATCATCTGGAGTTATATTGGCGAGGCAGAAGATCTTGCCGGTGTTAAGAATAAATTAAGCCCCCAAATCTACATTCTAACTGAATTCTGGGAATCTGTCAAAGATGCACATCCAGTTATCTTTACTTTCATCAGAGATGGTGTTCCATTATATGACCGAGGTGCGTTTATGCCTTGGAAATTGCTTTTGAAGATGGGAAAAATTAAACCAAGTCCGGAGGCTATTGATATGTTTATGTCTCTTGGAGAGAAGATGTCTGAGAATGTAAGGATGAGACTCAATGAGATTCTAGCCCAGGATATATTCTGGGGAGTTGTGACTCCAAGCCAGGCTGTTTTGATGTTATATGGCTTAGCTCCGCCAACACCTAAAGAGATAATGGAAGGAGAGTTCAGGAAGATTTTTGTTGAAAAAGAAAAATTGCTTGAGCCAAAGTACGCAGATATACTTGAAAAAATTGTTAAAATCTATAAAAAATACGAACATGATCCAAAGATAGTCATTCCTGGAAAAGATATTGATGAGATGCTCAAAGAGTCTACTGATTTTACAAAAAGATTAAAGGAATTGATGAAACAGGTTGAACAGAAGATGGCTGAAAAAGAAGTTTCTGCAATCTACAATTCAACTTTCGAGTTGCTTGAAAAAGTGGTTGGAAAGTGTTCTGAAACAACGGCTTGCACAAAGCTAAGCAAAGAGTATATTGGTAAGGGCCTATTGCCTTCTAAATTATTGCACTTGCTTGAAGAAATATTTGAGATAAACAAGAAATATAAGAAAGGAAATGTGAATAAGCAGGATATTGCTTCAATGAAAAAAGCATCTTATGATATAACAAGCACTTTGATTGAGTATCTCCAGAGAAAGGAAATATTTGAGAATGAGAAGAAAAAGATATACTTATCTTATAAGGTCCAGGAAAAAGGCAAGGACTTTTTCAAGAAAGCAGAGCTTTATGTCTTCAAGGATGCGATTTTCATTATTCCAGATATAACCCAAGATATCATAAAGAGAATTGATAAGGGTAGAGTTCTTGAGGCAAATAGGGAAGAGCTTAAGAAACATCTAGAAAAAGTAGGCGGAGAGAAGAAGATGGATCAGGCTTTGTTCTCTGTGTTAAAGAAGATGATTGGAGAATTCGAGATAATTATTGTTTAATTGTAAGGGGTTCTTTTAGGGGTGTTTGCGCTTTAGGGAGTATTATTGCGCTTTGTATAAGAAAATACGTTTTTTGATATAACAAATAAGTTTAAAAACGTATTTTCTCTCAAGTTTTTATTAAATAAGAATATATCATGACTCAAAATGAAAGGCAAGGTTTTAAGTTTTAGACGAGGAAAGACAAAGTATGTGCCAAGGCACTTCGTAATAGAGATTGAAGGTATAGAGAAGATCGAAAAGGCCAAGCCATTTATTGGTAAGGAAGTTTCTTGGAAGAATGTTCAAGGCACTGTAATCAAGGGAAAGATAATGTCAACACATGGAAGCAAGGGGCATGTCAGGGCTGTTTTTGAGAAGGGACTTCCTGGACAAGCAATCAATGATCCTGTTGAGATAAAATAAACGGGGGGTATGTGATAATAATAAAATAAAGGATTTTGGTGCATAAGCACAACGTTGCAAAATCCAATTTGCTTTACACAATAACAAAAAAATGCAAATGAAATTACTTGTTGATGCTGGGGCAATGAAGCCAGGACCTGCTCTAAGCCAGAAGATGGGGCCATTGGGAATCAATCTAGGAAAGATTATTGCCGATGTAAACAAGGAAACTGCTGAGTTTAAAGGAATAAAAGTTCCAGTTATCCTCGATATAAACACGAAGACAAAATCATTTACTGTTTCAGTTTCGACACCTCCAACGTCTGAACTTCTAAAGAAAGAATTAGGGCTCTCAAAAGGTTCTGGAGAAGCAAAAAATATCAAGATTGGAAATCTTCCTTTTGAGACTATAATTAAAGTAGCTAAGATTAAAGAGAAAGATATGATTGTAAATGACTTAAAATCTGCAATCGACTCTGTTCTCGGAACTTGCGTGTCTCTTGGAGTGCTAGTTGAGAGCAAGGACGGAAGAGAGATTATAAAAGAAGTCAAGGAAGGAAATTATCATGATTTAATTTCTAAGGGAATAGAGGAAGCAAGCCCTGAAAAACTTGCTTTGCTTGCTGCAGAATTTGCAAAAGTGCAGAAATTGCAGGATGCTTATATCAAGTCTGTTGAGGCTAAGAAAGAAGCTAAAGCAGCAGCCGCTGCTCCTGGAGCAGCTGGAGCAGAAGGAGCAACTCCGGCAGCAGGCGCCGTAGCGCCGGCAGGTGCCACCAAAGTCGCCCCTGCAGCCAAGGCACCAGCTAAAGAAGAGAAGAAGAAAAAATAGTTAGGGGTAGACTATTTTCTTGGTTAGATAACTTTTATAAATCAATTTTATCTGTTTTTAGGATGGGGCTGTAGTATAGCTTGGTTTAGTATTCGAGTCTTGGGCACTCGTGGCCCAGGTTCAAATCCTGGCAGCCCCATTCCTACTTTTCATGTAACAG
>CAYZTH010000008.1:0-28108 GCA_964481435.1 Candidatus Woesearchaeota archaeon | reverse complement strand
TTTTGATTTTAGCAAATTATTCTAGGGGGTGACAAATGTCATGAACCTACACATACTTTTTTGTGCACAAAGCTTTTTATATGCCGATTATTTATAAAAGCATGGTAAAAAAAGTAAAGAAAAAAGAGGTTTACGAAAGAATAGAAGCCGAGATTAACAAAGATTTTAATATTGAAACTCCGGAAGAGAATATTGAAAAAAAAGATTTAAGGTATATTGGATAGAGATAAGTTAAATTTAATTAATTCCCGATCTTATTGTTTTGGTGCCGAAGCACAAGACTAAAAAAACAAACCCCCTACTCCACCTTACATCAACGAATATTTTTTAAAAATGTCTGATAAAAAAGATTGCATTTTCTGCAAAATCATCAAAGGAGAAATCCCCTCTTACAAAATCTATGAAGACAAAGATTTCTTTGCCATGCTAGACATTCATCCAGTAAATCCAGGCCACATTCTTTTAATGCCTAAAAAACATTCAGATACTTTTCTTGAAACAGATGACAAAATAATTGAGAATATTTTTTTAGTTGCTAAAAAACTGACAAAACCTCTGTCAAAAATTCTAAAGACGAATGATTTCAACTTTACAGTAAACAATGGGGAACTTGCAGGACAAATAGTCAAACATCTACATGTACACATTATTCCCAGATTCAAGGGAGACGGCCTTAAAGGTTGGCCGAATAAAGACCTCTCTCCAGATGAGCTAGAGGGAATTGCCATAAAAATAAAAAAAGAAATAAAAAAGTAAAAAAATTATTTACTAAAAAACTTTATCAGCAAAGGTATCATCAAAACTATCCCAAATACCAGATACCAATACCATTCTAAAATTAAAATTCCGTTCCATAACTTAGCAATCATCAAAGCAAATGCTAGAACACATAATTTCAACAGGGATATATGCCACCATTTATACTTCTTGATTACCTTATTCAGATAACTAAAACACATTTTATGCCTCCTTTCAGTTTATTCTCTATTAAGAACAAAAAGAACTAATTCTTTATAAAGTCTTGCCCATTTTTCTAATCATATGACCTTTGAATCTCCTATTATCACAAAGCCGAAAATGGAACCACGAGCTTACCAATCTGCAATAGTTGAAACATGCAAAACAAAGAATTGCCTAGTTATTCTTCCAACAGGGATGGGCAAGACTCTTGTTGCCCTGCTGCTCGCTCAAGAGCGTCTAAAACTATATCCTGATTCAAAAATTCTCTTGCTTGCTCCAACCAGGCCCCTAGTTGAACAGCATTTTGATTCCTTCAAAAAGGATTTTCCCAATTCCGAAGATTATGAAATACACATTTTTACAGGCAAGATAAATTCCGCAAAGCGAGCAGAAATCTGGAAAAGAGCCCAGATCATATTTTCAACGCCACAATGCATACACAATGACCTGGAAAAAGGCATTATCAATCTAAAAGACGTCTCCTTATTAATTGAAGACGAATGCCATCGATGCCTGAAAAACTATTCCTACACTTATGTTTCAAAAAAATATAAAGAACAAGCGCTACACGAAAGAATCCTTGGCTTAACTGCCTCTCCAGGCTCCGATAAAGAGAAAGTCCGGGAGATATGTGACAACCTGAATATAGAAGAAGTTGAAGTTCGTACAAGAGAGTCAGAAGATGTTATTCCATATCTCCAAAAACTTACTTATGATCTTGTAAAAATAGACTTTCCCCAAGAACTTCGGGATATCAGAGTTCTTTTGAAAGCTTTATATGATAAGAGAATTGAAGAACTTCAAAACAGAAAACTTATTTTTAAACAAGTCACCAAAGTCACCCTATTAGAACTTCAATTTAAACTTAGGAATATGGTGCTCCAAGGAAATAAAAACTTTAACGTTCTCCGAGGAATATCGGTCTGTGCTCAAGCAATCAAAATAGGTCATGCAC
The DNA here is from genome assembly GCA_964481435.1 of Candidatus Woesearchaeota archaeon. Classification (GTDB taxonomy): domain Archaea; phylum Nanobdellota; class Nanobdellia; order Pacearchaeales; family UBA284; genus JAPLYB01. The sequence continues at coordinate 26,193 of CAYZTH010000008.1, read as the reverse complement.
TTGAACTTCTTGAAACACAGACTCTGGAAACACTTGTTAAGTATCTTAATGAGATGCACAATCAAGCCAAAGAAAAAAAAAGCAAAGGAGTTGTGCAAATAGTTAACTCAAATTTTTTCCAAGATGCCTACACCCTAGCAACAAAGCTCTTTGAACAGGGATTTGAACATCCTAAGCTCGCCAAACTGCTCGAAATTGTTCAAGAGACACTAAAAAACAACTCGAATGCAAAAATATTAATTTTTTCCCAGTATCGAGATACAGGAGCAACAATAAATGAAAGACTTAATAAGTCTGGGATAAAATCTGCAGTCTTCATCGGACAGGCAAAGAAAAAACTTGTTGATGGATTAAGTCAGAAAGAGCAGCACGCAATTCTCCATAAATTTAAACAAGGAGAACTAAGCTGTCTTGTTTCCACATCTATTGGAGAGGAAGGCCTAGATATCCCCGAAGTTAATCTGGTTGTATTCTACGAACCAGTTCCAAGCGCCATAAGAAAAATCCAGCGAGCAGGAAGAACAGCCAGATTAAAACCTGGAAGACTAGTTATTTTAATGACCCAAGGAACACGAGACGAAAGTTATCACTGGGCTTCTTTTCACAAAGAGAAAAAAATGTACAATATTCTAGATCAAGTTAAAAGTGACCTGAAAAAAGATGCCCTAAAAGGAGACAAAAAACAGAAAAGCCTCGGCTCTTTTACCTAATGTTCAAAACATTTAAAAAGAAAGGGTCCTATCGAAAAGATAATTAAATAATAAAATACCAAAATAAAATGCCCGAAGGTGGATTAGATTTTGCTTTTGCAGTAGCAAATGAACACGGCCCGGGAGTCGCTCTTGGGATGTTAGTTGGCGTGAATGAATCGACATTTCAAGAGTGTCAAAGAACTGGGCAAAATATACTCGGAAAAGACAGGCACATTGGCCCAATTTCTAAGATAGCTACAGAGGGTGCAAAAGAGTATCGTTGTGAACATTGCAATTCTTGGTATTCATAAACAAAATATGGCAAAAGAAAATAAAGTAATAGTTTATTCAACCCAGACATGCCCTTGGTGCCATGTTGTAAAGAATTTTCTCAAAGAACATGACATCGCCTTTCAGGACGTGGATGTTGGAAAAGATAGAAAAGCAGCCCAAGAGATGATTGACAAATCAGGCCAGATGGGAGTTCCAGTAGTTGATATCAATGGCTCAATCGTCATTGGATTCAATGAAGCAAAGATAAGGGAACTCTTGGGAATAAAGTGATTTCTAAAAACAAGACTATAAGAGTTAAGTGAAAATAAATTCTAAATTCTACTTTTTGAGTGCCAAAGAGATGGCACAACGTTGTCAAAAAGATTAACTATTCACCAGATACCCCGCACATAAGATTTATTACTTCTTATCCCCATTATCTCTTTATGATAGTCGTAGACCAAAGAGAGAAAAATTCACTCATTGTCTCAGATTTGATTGAAAAGCAAGCCCAAATTGAACTTAAACTTCTAGAAATCGGAGATTATATTGTTGGGGACATAGCCATAGAAAGAAAAACTCTAAATGATTTTATCTCAAGCATGCTCTCAAAAAGGCTTATGATACAACTTCAAAACCTTAAACAGTATCCAAAACAACTTCTTATTCTTGAAGGAGAAGAAAAGCAGAAAATAAAGATTCATCCTAATGCCATAAGGGGCATGCTACTATCAATTATGCTTGACTCCAACATCCCAGTTATATTCTCAAAAACCTATCAAGAAACAGCGGACTTTCTTATTCTTCTAGACAAAAGACAGAACAAAACACCTAATGAAACAAGCCTAATTCAAAAAAGAATAGGCCATACCCTTCAAGAAAAACAGCAGATTATCCTAGAATCCTTTCCAGGCATAGGTCCGACAACAGCAAAGACCCTCTTAAAAGAATTCAAGACAATAAAACAGATAGTCAATTCAAAAGAGGAAGATCTTGAAAATCACCTAGACAAGAATAAGATTAATGAAATGAAAAAGATTCTAGAATTTCCTTATCCAGACTAAAAACCAATTAACCAAGATTGAATCTCTCAACATCTTCATAGACCGGTCCGTTTGGAGTCAAAGTTGATTTTTTCAGTACAAATTCCCTAACTTCAAACTCAAGGGGCTTGACCTTAACCTGTTTTATCTTATCTAAGAATTCGTTTTTATCCTGGAGAGATTTTATTCTTGCGAGAGTTATGTGTGATTCAAATCTTTCGGGATTATTCCCAAACACTTTCTCGATTTCTTGATATAGCCCTTCTATTTTCTCCCTAGGTTCGACTCCAACCCATAAAACTCTTATCATCTTTTCAGAAGGAAAAAAGCCAATCCCCTCAAGCCCGGACAAAAAGGATTTGAACTTGACTCTTTTCAGCTTTTCCACCATCTCTCCTACTTTTTTATCTTCAACATCTCCAAAGAATTTCAGAGTCAGATGAAGATTCTCTTTTTCAACAAACTTTGCATCTAAAAAAGCTTTTAATTCCTCTTGAGTTTTAATTAATTCATTTTTAACTTCTTTACTCAACTCAATAGCAAGAAAAAGTCTCATCCGATTCCATGAACTTGTTTAGGTTTATGCTTATTCACAAAAAAGATTTCTTTTTTGGGATTCAAAAGAGTTTTTGATTTTCTAGGATTCAAAAACATTTCTTTTTGAAGTATTATTTTCAAATTATCTTTCTCTAGTCCTAATAAAATAATCATTCCAGTTAAAGCTAGTATTCCTGCAACAAAAAAAGTCACTGTAAATCCTAGATTAGTAGCTAAAATTGAACCAAAATAAGCAGATACCCCCGCTCCTCCGCCAACTAACCCGGAATAAATGCTCCATTCAAAAGCTTGTTTTCCTTTTGTCAAATGAGTGGCAAACAAAGAAAACCAAGCAGGATAAGCTAATCCTCCACCAAGGCCATAAATCAATTGGGCTATATAAAAATGCCATACCCTCGTTGAAAAAACATAAATAAAAGGGACACAAATAATTAAAAATGTTCCAATACAGACCATATAAAATCTATGTTTTGGGCCAAAGAGTCTGGAAAAAAATAATTGAAAAATAGTTTTTGATATTAAAAAAATAGTGCTCATAAGACCAACAGCAGCTAAACTTCCCCCAACAATATTGTCTTTTATATAAATGGCCAAAATAGGGGCAATCAGCCCAAATCCTAAAAAAACAAAGGTATCTGAAGCTATCAATAACTTCAAGGTCTTATTCATTTTTCTTATTTTTCCTCTTTTTTATTTCTGCTCTTTCTTAATCAACTCACCAAGCAGCTCTGATATTAGGATAAGAGATTTGTTATTTAAATCTTTTCCTACATTCAGCTCAACTAAATCCATTGCAACAAAATTATTCAAATTAAAAATTCTCTTCAAAAAAACCCTGACTTGCTCTACATCAAGGCCATTCTTTTCAAGATAACCTGTTGCATTGATGAATTCAGGATCAAGAACATCGACATCCAAGCTGAGGTAGACACCCCCAAATTCCTCAAGCGCTTTCCATTTCTCTTCATTTTTTAAAAAAATTGATATCTCTCCCTTTTTTATTATTTTGATTCTGTTTTTCTCAAAAAAATCCCCCTCTTCCTTAAATATCTTTCTTGCTCCGACAATTACCAAGTTTTCTGGTTCAAAACCCTGCTCAATTAAAGCCCTAAGCCACTCCTCATGACTTGGCTCTTCCATCGCCTGCATAAGATCCACATGAGCATCCAAAACAAACAAGAAAGAGTTATAGACCTGCCTGAATGCATTTGCAATCGGATAAGAAATGGAGTGATCCCCTCCTAAAAAGATTATTTTCTCGCCGCTATCCCTATTATCTCTAAAAATCTTGATTGCCTCAGAAAAAATGACTCGCTGCATCTCTTGAACATTACTATTATCTAAACTGAACTCAACAACCCTATATTTCAACTTCTTCTTCCTTAACTCTCTTTCAATCATGCAAGGACTATCCTCACATCCCCGAGTCTTCCCTAGCCCATGGACCCCTGGAACCTGTACAATTATCATAAAAATGAAAAAGAAGGCATTTTAAATACATATCTAAAGGGGATATATCTCTTAGTAAATGCGCAGCACAATGTTGTCTGCTGATGCAGAGTGCTGCAAGATATAAAAGAAGAGAGACACGTATAAGACAAAAATTAGCAACAATAAAACCCCGTATCAAAAGTCAAGAAAATACCAAAAGTTTAAAAATATCATTTAGTCTATATTATATCATTATATATTACTAATTAATAAAAAAATGGAAAGTAAAAGAGGTCAAGTAACTATATTTATCATTGTTGCCGTAGCAATAATTGTTATCGCATTAATTTTCTTTCTAGTGTTCAGGCAGAATACAAACAAATCAGAAACTTCGGTTTCAGAAGTCAAAACCTATTTATCGGATATCTTAGAAAGAGCGGTTTTAATCAATATCATCACCGTAGCACAACAGGGAGGAGAAGCATATCCCCCAACAACTTCTTTCCAAACCCCCTACTATAGTGTCTCTTACTGGGTAATTGATAACACCTCAACACACCCCTCCCGAGAACAACTCGCAAGTAATATTGATTTACTTAACTCCGAAATAACTGAAACCAATCTCAGTTGGTTTTTCCCCGGATATGATATTTCTTCAGGGGAATTCAAAAGCAATACCACCCTATCTGAAACAGGGGTTAGGGTTTCAGTCAAATGGCCAATAACCATAAAGAAAGGAACAACAACCCAAACAATAGAAGATTTTACTTTCAATTATAATATAAGATTAAAGAAGTTATATGATGCCGCAGATTATACGGCAGATCTTATTGCAAATGATACAATGCCTATTGAAATGCCCCAGGATATTAACGTAACGGTCTATACCTATAGCAATGCCGCACTCTATGAAATAATAGATACTAATGCCAAATATCAATTAAATAAACAACCGTATAATTTTGTATTCGCAGTAAAATGAAAAACCTAAAAAGTTCAACATTTACCTTATTTGCTATAATCCTCCTTTCCTTAGCTGGGACCGCGTTCGTAACCGCGGTAACCACGACAACGGGCCCTGCCCAACCACAACCAGAAGCTGATTGGTATGTCCAGATAGTAGATGGCATGCTTTTAAACTCAATGGACGCACAAGTAGAATCGATTATGGTCCCTAGAGAAATAAGAGTAGTCAGCACTGAAAAGGCAAAAAGTGAAGCAGCTACTTTTAAATTGATTGCGGAAACCAATAACAATTACCAAGATGTAAAAGACTACCTCAATGCTAAAAAGAAAAATCCAAACGACATCAAAATAGTGGGAATTGCTGTTTCAAAAAAAGTCTTTGATGAAATTCTTGCCTTCAACAAACAACAAACCCTCATCTGGGAACCATCAAAACAAATGAATCCCTATGCCCAAATCCACAATGAGAGCATACTTCTCGATGCAGAATATGCGCGCATAAGAGAAAACCTCAAAGACAGAAGATTAAACTTCAATGCAGATCCTCTTGCATCTTCTATAACGCTCAAAATCGATTTGGCAGGAGACGGATATACTCTTGGATTCATCAAAATGAATATTGAAACTTCTGAAAATCCGGTTAATTTTGATAACTCCTTCTTGATAGAAGGCGCTTCAGGTTCAACCCTTGACTTAAAAGAAACAAGTGATGAAAAAGGCCAGGGAAAAGAAATATTAATAACCCGAACCGGCCCAGCTTATTCTGATAAGTTTATATTCTCCCTAAAAGATATCGCCGTGGTGCAAGGCGATAAAACCGAAAAAGCGAATCTACCCTTCAAATCACTGAAAACAGCCAAATTTGAAATAAAGAATAATATCCTTTATTCGGCAATATTAAATGCAGAAAACATCCCGTCAACAACCGATGTTTATTACTATTTACCACAAGGGATTGTTGTTTTTCCAGACAGCAATGGGAAGATTGATGTTCAATTCTTCAGAGAAGGGACTAAAAATCCACTTTTAAATAATGGGCAAGATGAAATCAAAGTCTTAAAAGCAGGGGAATTTAAGGTAAAAGCGCATAATGCTAAAATTTCCGTGACATGCTCTTGCCAATGTAAAACCCTATTTACCAGCCCCGTAACTATCAAAACTACTGCAACAAGAATTTTAGAGATGTATATGGGAAAAGATGCTAAATTCTTCTACGTGTCTCCTTTATTTGATGAAGCAGGGCAACCAGACGACACCCTCGTCAATGAAATTATAGCCCTAAATGAAAAAGGTTCTGCATTCTCGAACTATGTAAGTAACGAACCTGCAAAAACAAATATTGTTTTTGATAAAACAGGAACTTTCAGATTTGTGGGAATTGGCTCAACAAGCTCAATCGCAGGGAAGACAGTAAGAAGTTCAAGCTGGCCATACGAACCATATTTTTCATTCAATGGTTGGGAAATATACATAAAAGAGACCTTTGGTCCACAAGGAAGGGGAACACAAAGAAATAAGATTGATCTTATCCCCGCAAAAAACGAAAATGGCCAAATTGTCTCAAAAATGAGAGCTGACCTCTCCCTAGGCAAGGCAGAAAAAAATGCACCCTCAAGCAATCAAGATGCTTGGAAAATTACTTTCAGCCAGATTAAATCCTATGTTAAAGACGTTTTATATGAAGAGATAATTCCCCTTAAAACTCCAACTTCAGACATCTCTTTAATAAAAACCGCAAAAGAATTTGAAATAACCCTTAAGCAACAACCAACAGATATCAAGGAACCAGAACCAGTCAAACCAGCGATTCCTGGTGAAGAAGAAAAACAAAGATGTGACCTTTCTTACGGAAAAGAAGGATACTATTGTAAACAATTTAGTATGGCCATAACCGATACCATCGTCAAGGGCTACGGGGGCTATGATTGGGCCTGCATAATTACTCCAAAATGTGAAGGAGAATACTGCTGCTCCGGAGACAACTCCGTGAGGTGCTGTAAACAAGGATCAAAATCAACAACAAAGCCAAAAGGAGATCGCTCCTGGAAAATAGATTACAGGGAAATAGGGGGAAGCAATTCTCAACAATTCAGAGGAAGGTTAGGACTAGATATACAGTATAATGTCCCGTTAAACTATGGATTTAATTCTGGGCCACAAGCATTCAGGTATGACTATGGCGAGATAACTCATATAACAAATGTCTTAAATGCCTACGATCCCCTAAACGAATTTGTAAAAAAAGACTCTTATGCTAAAACGGATGTGGCAGAATTCAAAAATTGGTTTGAAAAAATTGCTAAACCAATATTCAAATGTAAGATTTATTTATACAGTACAAAATGGCCGGATAAAACTAAACTCGAATCAATAAGCTTGACTTACAAGCCAGGCAGTTTACCCGATGCATACGCTCTAGCCAAGGATGCGGGTTTCTCCGGAGGATACGCTGAAGTAGTTAAACAATGTGTTCAAGTTCCCGCAATAAAAAGCGTCTATGGGGATCCTATAATGAAAGGAGGATCAAATGCAAATGAAATTTCAAAATATGAATGGGAATTAGTTTGTAGACCTGAAGTGCCAAGTAAAAATCAAAAACTTGGATTAAATATAATTCTTAAACAGAGCGACGGAAGTCTTATACTTAATCAGTATAGGTCCATCTTTTATGGGTACTACACCTATTCAACAAACCAAGTAACTTTAGGCCCACATGGAGTAGCTGAAAACGGCCAATGGGCACAGTATCCCCTCGATCTTCATTTTGATAGATTTAGCCCATATTCAATTGCAAATTATTGGCCAGAATTCCAATCCTGGTTCAGTCAACAAAACATTAGAAACGAAGTAAGAGAATTAATTAAAAAGAATTGCGAAGGACAATCTGCAGCAAAAAAATTACCTATCTTCCTGGCTCCAGGAATTATGCCTCAAATGAATACGGTTACCTCAACAGCAGATAGGCCTAAAAAAACATATCCTTCACCACCAACAGTCGGAGGTCTTCCAGATTTTCTATCGGGAAACTGGATAAATAGTTATTTTGGATTTTCGGGAAGTAAATAGTTAGAATTCTATCCAGGCACAATCATTCCCTGACTTAATCCCTTTAACTTCATCAAAGCCTTGACATCCCCTATTTTAACAGAACCTATCTTCTCAGGATACTCATAAATTTCCTCTGCCTTTGTAGCCATCTCTTGCATGAACAATTGGATCGCTGCACCCTCACTCTGTTCACTCTCAACCTGCCATCTCCCTATACACTGCTCCTTAGCCTGCTCAATTTCCCTCGCAGTAATGTTTTTCATACCCTTAAGCTCCCTTAAAATTAATTCTTTGGTTTTCTTTAAATTAGGCTTTTCAACACCCGCATAAATCAAGCAGTGTCCATAATCTCTCTCTTGCTCGACAAAACTCTTTATTGTATAAGCTAGGCCTCTTTTCTCTCTAATTTCTTGGAATAGTCTGGATGACATGCCGGCCCCAAGAATAGCATTCATCACATCGCAACCATATCTCCCCTTATCTCTTAAATTGGGCATATGAAACAAAAATCCCAGATGCGCCTGGTCAATATGCTCTCTTTTCTCTATAAAATTAGAATTCCTTGGTACTAAATTAAGGGGGGGCATTTCCTCGCTGCTAGATTTCTTAAATAATTTCTCGCTAATTTTTATTATATTTGAAAAATCCGCATTTCCCACAACTGAAATAACCAAATTATTTGGATTATAGAATCTATTATGCCATCCTAAAAAGGTATCTCTCTTAAATTTAAGAATGTTCTCTTTAAATCCTAAAATCGGCCACTTAAATGGCTCTTTGTAAGATATTTCTTTCATCTTATCAAATAAGAATTGTTTTGGCTGGTCATGAATCATGTTAATCTCTTGAATAATCACTCCCCTCTCCCTCTCTAATTCCTTAGGGTCAACTTTTGGGTTCAAGACCATATCCGCAATAACATCAAAACTTCCATCAAAATGCTTACTCGGAACTTTACAATAGAAAGCAGTCATCTGTTCTGATGTGAATCCATTTAAGATTCCACCAATTCGCTCTATATCACTAGAAATTTGCTTCTGATCCCTCTTAAAACTCCCCTTGAAGAGCATATGCTCAAAAAAATGAGCTAATCCCTTGTTTTCCTTGACCTCATAGGCTGCTCCGGCCCTTGTAGCAATCACAATCGAGACTATTGGCATCCTTCTCTTCTCAAAGACGATTGTCGTGCCACTCTCTAACCTCTTTTTAAAAAATTCACCCTTCATACCCAGTATAAGAAACGTTCTCTTTTAAATATTCTCATAATCCAAATCTAAAAAGCAGGAGAAGTATAATAAAAAACTATTTAAATCCGAGATGCATCCATAATTAAAAGCTTTCGGGAACTGAAGGTGCCTGGAAAAAAGAGCAAGAAGACTTTTTCAAAATCTTTCTCTTTTTTCCAGCACTTTCCATATTCTTTTCTTAAAATTTTCAGAAAATCTTGTTTTATTTTATTCTCCCTCTGGCTTTTTTGTTTCTCATGAGTGTTCAGAAAGATTTATAAAAGAAAATTCTTTAAAAAGAAATTAAACTCCCGAAAAAAGAGACAAAAAAGAGAAAAAAAATGGCACAAACAGCCGGTGGATGCAGAGATTTAAGGAAGTACATGAATGACCAGAAGACACAAGAAATTTTTGGCTTCCTACTAAGTGGCAGAAAGGGTTACATCCCTGTTCAAGAAAGGAAAGTTGAAATAATATATTGCAAGGGATGCAGAAGGCAAATGGCTGAAGAAGAAAAATTCTGTCCAGAATGTGGAACCAAAGTCGAGATACCCGCACCAGAACAAGAAGAATCTCAAGCATGACGAGTGACAAGGATAGATTCCTCCTTTTCCAGAGTTCTATGTATAATTTAATGAAAAACCTTTAGACAAAACCATTTTAAATTGTCTTTCTATCTATATCTATGGCGAGTACAAATCAATCACCGGAATACCAAGCAGCCGAGAAGAAATATCTTAATGCACAGTCAGACGAAGAAAGGCTAGAAGCTTTGAAAGAAATGATGAGCTATATGCCCCAGCATAAAGCCGGAGAATCGATGCGTGCAAATCTTAGATTAAGATACAAAAAACTAAAAGAAAAACTTGAAATTCAGAAAAAGAAAAAGAAAGCCTCAAGTAAACCGGGAATCAAAAAAGAAGGCATCCAGGTTATTCTTATAGGATTGACAAATTCTGGAAAATCCTCTCTTCTTTCTATCTTAACAAATGCGAAACCTACAATCAGCAACCTAGATTATACCACCCAAACCCCGATCATCGGCATGCTAGACCTAGAAGGAATAAAGTTCCAGATAGTCGACATGCCCGCCCTAAACCACGAAACCTTTGACCAAGGAACAGCGAATGTTGCAGATATCTTATTGATAATGATCACTGATCTAAAAGACCTTGAAAAAATATTTCCTTATTTAATCAAAACCACGGGAAAGAGGATAATCCTATTCAATAAATCAGATTTATTAAATCCACAAGAAAAAAGAAAAATCCAGGCAAATCTTCAAAGTAAAAGATATAATTTCTGCATGCTCTCATGCAAAACCCATGAAGGCACCGATATATTAAAAAATAAACTTATTGAAAATTCAAATGTCTTAAGGATTTATACAAAACAACCAGGAAAACGCCCAGATAAAGACCCTGTTCTGATGAAGCCTGGCTCAACAGTGCAGAGTTTAGCAAAAAAAGTCTTTCACTCTGATATAAAAATTAAAGAAACAAGGATAACAGGCCCCTCAAGCAAATTTCCGAACCAGACTGTTGGTTTAAAACATATTTTGAAAGATTTAGATATTGTAGAATTTCACACAGAATAAAAGATAAAATTCTTCAATATCTTTCTGTAAAAACAAAAAACTCTGCAGTGCTAAAGCACAACGTTGTGCAGAGCAAACTTATCGAGAACATCACAAGAGAATATGCGATTAGTAAGCATCCTTTGCTAATTTCAAAAGTTCTGCTTTATTTTTCTGGAAAACTTTAAGCATATTATTGATTTCCTTTGCAACTGCATTCTTCAAATCCAAGGGATGAAGTTTTTTATCTAAGAAATCACGCTTAATCTCTTCATAATCAGAATACTCTAAGTTTCCACCATATTTCTCTGGCCTTTCAATAATAAACTCCTCGCCCTTGTCCTCTTTCATCACCATAAGAACATATTTCAAGAAAGCGAGTATCCCATTATCTGCATCTCCTGCAACACACTCGGCAGAATTCATTTTTTTCTTGACAGTCTCTTCATCATCTAGTAGGTCTACTTTTGATTTATCATCACTTGCCGACATCTTCTTTCCTATAAGCCCTGGAATCAAGGGAGTCATTACTTCTATTCTCGGTTTATATCCGATTTTAGGCAGATTTTCTCTTGCAAAAACAAATATCTTTCTCTGATCTACTCCACCGTACTGCACATCTACATTCAAGTACTCTTCATCAAGCGCCTGCATCAAAGGATAAATAACTCCAGAAAGCTTTGGATTATCTCCTAACTTCACAACTTCAGAAGCTGCCTTAATACAATCATGAACACTTGTATAAGTGCTCATCTTCATCAAATCTAAAAAATACTTTTTATCTAATTCGAAACTGCTTCCTTTTACAAATTCTAGATTCTTTAATTCTATGCCCATTGATTCAAACATTAACTTGATTACTTTCTCATAATACTTATATCTCTTTTCAAGAACATCCCATGGACAATTATCTAAAGCCCCATGCAAGTCGGCAAGTAATACCTTAACCTTAAATCCTGCTTTCAAAAAGTCTGCAAGCTTTAAAACCCAGGTGTAATAACCTATATGTGGTCTTCCAGTTATGGATACTCCCAGATAAACGGAGGGGTTCTTCTTTTCCTTGATAAGCTTTTCTAATTCCTGCTCAGTTATTATCTCCGCAGTGTTTCTCTTAATCAATTCGATTCTCTTTTTTACATCCATGAGAAACAGAATATTTCTAAATTCTTAAATCTTCCGCCCATATGTTTATATCCTAAATAAAAAGATTTTGTCTTCGCTAAAAACCCTTTCTAAAACAAAGCGCATTAAACACTCTAAAGCGCACCTAACTTAATCCGCCCATATATTCCCTAATCACTATATTTAAAATTGTTGAATACCTTAAGAATAATGCCCAAGCTCCTAAAAAATCCAAAAGACCAAAAAACCCTTTCCCTCATTCTTTCAATCATCGGCATCTTCATTATTGTTCTTCTTGCACAGACTCTTGAACCAAAACTAATCAAGATCTCTGACATAAACAAGAAGATGCTTGACGAATATGTCCAAGTTCAGGGCCAAGTAGAGGATGTTCAAAAAATAAAAAGCCCAGACTATCCAAACCCAATAATCCTCATCACTCTAAAAAATCAATCCAACCAGATAACCGTGGTCTGGAGACGAGACATAAACTTAACTCAAAACCAAATCCTTCAAGTTACTGGAAAAGTCTCAGAATACGAAAATGAAACCCAGATAGAAGCAAGCAAAATAAAAATTTTAAGCTAAAAAAAGAGGTAGAATGCTAGAAATCATACTGGCAGTCCTGATTGGCATCGTTTGTGGAATCATCTCAGGACTAATTCCTGGAATTCATATAAATCTTGTTGCAACTCTTCTATTTATTCAATCTGCTTTTTTTCTCTCAATCACGAACCCCCTAGTTCTTGCAGTATTCATTATCTCCTTGACAATAACCCACATATTCATTGACTTCCTTCCGTCAATATTCTTGGGAGCACCGGAAGGAGATACGGCCCTGAGTATTCTACCAGGCCACCGCATGCTACTTGAAGGCAAAGGCTATGAAGCAATCAAGCTCACTTCAGTTGGCTGCCTAGCCGGAATAATCATTGCAATTATTCTCTCCATAATCTTTATTCCGACAGCACCTTTATTCTATCCCTATCTTTCTAAGATAATGGCTTTTCTTCTAATTGCGCTCTCTCTCTTCTTAATCCTAAAAGAAAAAAAGAACTTCAAAATCCTGGCTGCATTGGTTTTTATTCTCGCAGGAATCCTGGGCTATGCAGTCCTAAATTTCTCTGTAATCAAACAACCCCTATTTCCTTTATTCACGGGCCTTTTTGGTACCTCTCTACTGACTCTAAGTTTCTTCCAGAATGTTAAAATCCCAAAACAATCCCTTAAAAAAACAAAGATAAATAAAAAAGATCTTTTCAAATCTCTTAGTCTGAGTATAATCTCCTCAAGCCTGGTCTCTTTCCTACCCGGCCTAGGTGCTGCCCAAGCAGGAGTCATAGCCTCTTCAATTAAAAAAATTCAAGAAAAATCCTTCTTAATTCTTCTTGGCGCAGTCAATTCAATAACCGCACTATTAAGTTTTGTCGCACTATATGCAATAAAGAAACCGCGGTCAGGGGTTGCAGTCTTTGTTGGAAAATTTCTTCCTGATTTTTCACTCTCTCAGCTCACCCTCCTGATGGTTATTGCACTAGTTGTTGGATTAATTTTATTTCCACTGACTCTCTTCCTTGCAAGAAAATTTACAAAATTCATTGAAAAAGTGAACTACAAATGGCTCTGCTTCTCCATCATCCTCTTCTTAATCATTCTAACGCCCATAATCTCTGGCTGGCTAGCCCTAATAGTCTTAATAACTTCTACCTGTCTAGGCATATTTTGCTCTCTTTTAGGAATTAAGAAAATCTTCTTGATGGGTTCCTTGATTCTTCCAGTGATAATCTGGTATCTTATTTGAGGGAGATCCACATTTATTTAACAATAACCCTTAGAATCGTCAGTAGCAGTCTCTGGGTCTATCCTTTCAACCCTAATTTTTAGCTTTCTTCCCTTATGATCCTTGATCTCGGCAGATTGCCCCTGCCTAGCATCGTCTGTTGCTCTAATCAACTCAGATTCATCCTCTCCACTCTCAAACTCATCCCCGATTTCCTTAGCAAGTTCATCGTGAACGTCTTGGTTAGCCTTTTTAGTTCTGGCCATTTTAGGACTAAGAAAGAGCCGGTTTATATTCCTTTCGAAATGTTTAAAAAACATCAACTTTGAATAATCGCACGAAAAACTTTTTAAATCATTCTATCATCCAACTTCATGGCAAATAAAGCAAAAGCATCACATATCCTCGTAAAGACAGAAGAGGAAGCAAAGGCCCTTATGGCCAGAATACAAAAAGGTGAGAGTTTTGAGAAGCTTGCACAAGAATTCTCTCTCTGCCCATCAAGAAAGAAGGGCGGCTCACTAGGAGAATTTGGCAGAGGTCAAATGGTTCGAGAGTTTGAACAAGCTATCTTTAATGCAAAAAAAGGTCAAATTGTAGGCCCAGTCAGAACTCAATTCGGCTGGCACATTATCCGAGTCGAAGATATTTGGGGCTAAAGAGGTTTTTGAATCAAGTAAAAAATGTCTTTAATAAATCAAACCCGTATTGCAAGTGGATTATATTATCAAAGCAGAAAAAATAGTCTTCTTTGGAAATCCTACTTATCAAAATTATCAGAAGATTCTAATCCAGAAGTTGTACAAAGAGTTCTTTCATTTGGTGCGCTAAGCCATGCGGCAAAAGGAATTGTTTTTGCTGAACTATATGGGATATCAAGAACTCTTCCTGTTAGTCCAAAAGCTAGACTCTGTTGTACTTCGGTTATTTCTCTGTCCTCTTCTGTCGATGATGTCATAGATCAAGAAATCAAATCAATTCAAGAAAAAATGCAATTCTGTGAGGGTATTTTTGAAACAATAATTGGAAAAAACAGATATACTGGAAACACCGCGAGCCAGGAAGCAGTATTGATGCTCACACGAGACTTATATAAACAGATCAGGGATTGCCCAGATGTCTCCATATTTTATGCCGTTTTATCACAATTAAAAAAAGCAGTAGTCGCGAATTTGCATGAAAAAGATGCGGGCAAACTACTTGACTTAGCTAGAGAAATTGGATCAAATACTGCTGAACTGGTCTGTATTTATGGAATTGTAGACAAAAAATCATCTCCAGATATTGAAACGCCAATACGTTTCTATGGGGAATTTGGCCAAATTATAGATGATTTAGTCGATTATAAAAGGGACCTGGCTGAAGGACAAAACACCTTCCCCACGAGATGCGGCTTGCAATACAAAGAAATGAAAAGAATTATGTTGAGAGAATCTGAAAAATCTTTTAGGAAATGCTTAGATAACTCTAGAGCAGAATGGAGAGATTATTTCAGAGTGTTCAGAAAAATTTCTTTATTGGTCTGGAAAACACCCGATTGGTTTATTCCAAAATATCAAGATTCTTAAAAGAACTTCCCAAGCGCCTGCTGTTTCTCCGTCTGCTTTCCAAACATACTCTCTATAGACCATCTTGCAAGATCCAAGCTCTGTTTGGTATAAGCAGGAACCGCATAATTTTTTGTCAGGTTCGTTGCAGTTTCAAGATACTTTATTATTGAACCCTCCGCAATTGTAAATATTATCTTTCCTCCGCATACACTTTCATCATTCTTTACCCTTATACACTTTCCACATAAAGGCGGCCTCCTATAAATTTCATTGCAATCAACACACCTAAAATGCTGCTGTGTAAATTTATTAAAATTTCCCTTTATGTCTCTAATAAAATGCCTCTCAATTATCAATCTAGCGATATCTGCCTCATCAACGGCCCTTATCTTCTGCACAAGTTCCATTTGCTTGTCTACTTTCTCTTGCATACTCGGAATCGATTTGTATGAAGAATTCACAACACCATGATTGAAATCATCAGTATCGTGTGTAGACCGGGTATTAATCAAGGGATCCTTTCCCTCTCTTAATCTTTTTTTTACATTGTCAACAACAACTTTAGAAGAGTGCTCGCCTTTTTCAGCAAGTTCGTACATCTCCAAAGGATATTCAGAAAGCTCCAGGTCTAAGATCTGGTCATCAACCTCTCCAGGCCTGATTCTTGCATTTAAGACAAGAGGCGCATCCTGTGTACCGCCCCTATGTGCAGGCAAAAATTTTCTAGAGAAGTTAATCAAAACATCCATTAATAACATAACTGCTACTTCATCCCCATCACAATCCCTTCTGACTGCTGCATGAAGATATGGAGAAGCAACTAATCCTTGAACTTTCGAGAATCCAATAATCCTAGTTACAACACCGGCACAATTATGGGGGGCCATTGTAACTGTCAACTTTCCTATTAAATCGTCTCTTGTCTTCACATTATAGAATTCTTTTAATCCATAAAGCTTAACAAGTAAAGCATCAATAAACTTAGTTGCATTGATGAACATATGGTCTGCTTTCTCATCATCAGAATCAGGACACGAGGGAAGAAGAATATCATGGGGTTTAAGTTCGAGGATTTGATTATCATTCTCGAGTTTTTTGCCATCAATATCCAGATTATATCCTAGTTCCTTCAACTTTTCAATGCTTGTGCCAATTTCTTTTGCTTTGAAGTGCGTTATGGGCAATTCAGTTACATCATATCTTATTGTTCCATCTTTATTCACATGCAAACCAAAATTAGCTCTCAAAATACCCTTAACGATATTCTCTGGAGTATGACTCTCAGAACTTGTTCCCTTAACTCCCTTGACAATCTTCAAAATATTTTGAATATCTGCCTTTTTCAGAGCAATTTTATAATAATCATTGATATTAATTCTTCTTTCCATATAGGGTTTCATCTTTCCGTGCACGCTACAACCCTCTGAAAAAGATTTTTTTCCACACATATGGCAATAATTCATTTTTCGCGTCTTTGCCCCGCAGGTCTCGCAGATAAAATAAACAGTCTCCTTATTGCAGGCATCACAAAAATAAATTGGAAAATCTGCCCGGACACTTCCTTTTTCTATTGCTGCCTGAAAGCTCCTCAATTTTCCTCCTTCTTCTCCAACTGGAAACAATACATGGGGTGAGCCTTTCAATTCTCTTGGCTTTGCTTTCTCGGGTCTTCCCATTCTCGCTCCGATAAATGTTCCTGCTTTGTCTTTTATCTTGAATTTAGAAAGATTATTTATGAAATCCAATACTTTCGTTTCTTTTTCTCTAAGGTTTTCTATCTTTTTGGAATACGCTACAAATTTTTCATCAAAATCTTTCTTTTCTATTCCTAGATTTAATAGAATTGCTCTGCTCTCTTCCTTGCTTAGAACAACATTCTCAATAGTTACGTCATGCTCTGCACCAATTATTTCCAAGGCTCTCTTCCCTATCTTGAATTTCTCTTTCTCAACTCGATTATAAGGAAGAATAATCTTATCATCTCCGATAACTCCTGCTTTTATCCAATCCATTAAACCAAGAAGAGAATCAACGCTTATCTGGCTCCAATAAAAAATATACTTTGGATGCATGGGAACCTTAAATGTTTCTGATAAATGAATTGCTTGATCAATTGACACATGATACTTTTCTATTCCTAATAATTTGAATTTCTCTTTCTTTTTTTCTTCATCCTCTTCTCCAACACTAACTGCTTTCTTTAGCTCAAGTTCCCACCACTCTTCAACATAACCGGGTTTAAGCAGCTCATAGTTTCTGTTCATTACATCCCCAAGAGAATAAAGAATATCTCCAATATAGATTATTTCTTCAACATCCTTGTAGATTTTTTTAGACTCCTCAAAATCAACTAATTTTCTAGTACTTCCGTTTTTTAGCTTAACTATTGGGCCATCAATGGTGTCACAAGAGGTTATAACACACCCTTTTGTAGGCTTCTCGGTCTTTAATTGAGTTCCAGTAGATAAAAAACAATTAGATATGGCCATGGTAGCAGGATGTACAGATGTAGCAGAAAAACCCGAGACTCTTGATTTTCCATATCTGAACCTGAATCCCCCTGATCTCGATGGATGAGAAAAAACAGGTCTTCCTGCAACAAGATCTTTAATATATGTCGGCGAAGTATCTGTTGTTCCTTTCTCTCTTTTCTTATGAATAACTAGATACTCATCTAAAAAATTCCAGCCAGTTGACACAAAGCCTTTTGCCTGAACTCCTTTTAATAATCTCAGGCCTTTTTGCGCTTTCTGAGCAAGTCCCTCTGAAAAGATCAGACACATTCCTCCTCGAATAAAATTTGTCTCTACTCTTGGCAAATCCTTAAAGTTAGAGACCTCTCTTTTTTCAGTTGGCTCGCCAGCAATCTGTATAGGAATATTCCTTGCTAAGAATTCAGCCTCTTCCTCTGTTGGAAGATACTGCAAATTTGTGACCCTCTCATGATAATCGTATATCTCTGTAACATATCTCTTTATCTCAAGTTCATCAGGGTCATATTTTGCAAAACCAAACTTCTCCCTCAGATAATCAATTAACATCAGAACTACACAGGAAGCAGTTGTTCCAGCGCTTCTTATTGGTCCAGAAAAATAAGCTTTAAAATACTCCTTTCCATCTCTAGTCTTCTCTATTTTAAGCTCTGTAAATCCCTCAATTGGAGAAGAAACAACCCCAAGAGTAGTATAAGCAAACCCGACCCTTATTCCCGCCTCCATTGCTTGTAATAAAGACTCAAACTTGCAGAACTTCTCTTTAGCTATCTCTTCTGCAATCTTAAAAGATACCGCCGTATCCAAAGGACCATACTCTTTTTCAAGTTCAAGTATTCTATTTATAATTTTTTTATCATTGAGTTGAGGATAAATTGTAGAAATCAGACCAAGGGCTTTTTCAGCAAGGTTAGTAGCTAATAATACTTCTACCTTATCCATCGGGTCAAAGCCCCTCTCTCTCGCTGCTCCAGCTATAGCATACTCGTGCTTAACACAACCTTCAATTTCATGAAAATATTTTTCCATTTTTAATTTATATTCAACTGAAATCTACGATGCTTGCTTTTCCTGTTTTTAAATTTAATAAAGGAACTTTGCATGGATCTGGTTCGTGACCAAACTTTTCTTGATAGGGGGTTTTAGATTGCCAACACGCACAAGAGACAGTCAGAATCCCATTGTATCTTGAAACTCCGCTCTTATGGATATGGCCTGCAACAAACACATCCGGAATTTTCTTGATTGCCAAAAAATCTCTTTCAGCAGGATAATAAGTTGTTGAAGTATGCGATGGTGCAAGATGCCTTTTTTTCAATAAGAAATGCATTATCAAATCCGGCTTTGTCTTAGAATTAACTAGCCTTAGAGATTCAACCGCATCCATATAATAATCAAAAGAGTCTCCATGATACATTAAAACATCAATTCCAGAGAAATCTTTTGACTGTGCTATTCTCACCCAAGACGGATTTGTTGTAAGGATAAGGTTTTCCATTTCATACAAACCCGGAGCGACATCCTTTGGAATCTTTGGCTGCGGTTCAACATGACAGACAGAATCGTGTTTTCCTCCTGCGCACAAGATAATAATCACCTCTTTTCTTATTTTTTTTAACATATCTGCTAAATGAGTATACTGCTCATAAATATCCTTAATCACAAGCTCTGACTCTTGTTTAGGATAGACCCCAACACCGTCAATATTATCTCCTAAAACAAAAAGGTATCTTATCTTCTTTGCAAGTTCTTTTTGCTTATCAGAGCCTATATCTCCATTTAACCAATCAATAAATCTTAAAAAATTTGACTCCAAGAACTTAGAAGAACCCACGTGCACATCTGCTACAAATGCTGCATAGTTCTCTTCAGGAGCTTTCTTTATTTCTTTTGCGACATCCATATATATCAAATCATTTGCAAAAATAATCTCATTAGATCCAGAACCCCTGATTGCAACAACCTCATCTAATATCAGGTCTCTTGTTTTCTCAATCAAGTCTTTGTTGTTCTGTCTTATCAGAACACTAACTCTTCCGGTTAAATCCTCTAACTCAATAATAACATTTTTATTCTTTGTAACTCTTTTATCATAAACCATTCCGATTATTGAGACTTGCCTCTGCTGTCCAGAGAGTTTCCCTATACTACATAGGCCCTCCATGTGCCTCTCTTGAAGAATTTCTTTCAAAAAACTGTATCTGTCTCTAAAATATTTCACAAAATCCTCCACAGTTATCTTTTTTGTCTTAAATTCATACTCCTCTAGGATTTCAACTTCTTTAACCTCCTCTATTTTTTTTGGCTCTTCTTTCTTAACTTCTTCCTTCCCTAAGAACTTCTTTAGTGCTTCACTGAATTGCCCATAATAAGTCCTAAGATCTGATAAGAAAAAATCTTTTGGAACTAGCTTCGGTGATTTAATACTGATTATTTTAGAAGCAAAGCTAGCTAATTCATCTTCTGAGACTCCTTTCTCAAGAGCCTCTCTAAAAAACTGGACTAAGGCGGACTCAAACAAGTATCCCTTGCCCAGATACTCTTTTATAAATTGCATAACGAACTCCGGAGGCCTTAAACTGGCCAATTAGGTTTGTTCAGCACTTACTCACTCATACTCGAACAACTAAAGATTCAGTGAATTAACTAAAAAACCATTGATTTTCTCACCAAGTGCTTCAGTCAAATCAACACGGATCTCTCTTGTCCTCCCATATCTCCCCTTACTTATCACCTTTGCATTAACCAATCCAAGCATATCAAATTCAGAGATTATATCTCCAACTCTTCTCTGAGTCAAGACCTCTGTATTTGTCCTCAAACATAAGTCTCTATAGAGATTATACGCATCTCCTGTAAAGATCTTATCTTCGTTGTCTTTGATTGATTTTTTATATAACTGCAATATGGACAATAAAACAAGCTGGAATTGCTTTGGCTGATTCTCAACAGCCATCAACACTTTATCAGCTTCAATTTTTTCCTTGGCTCTATCAATATACTCTAGAGTAATTTTCTTCTTGTTATCTCTCTCTACCAGCTCTCCAGCGATCCTTAGTAGGTCTAAGGCCCTTCTTGCATCTCCATGCTCTCTGGCTGCGTAGGCAGAGCATTTTTCAATGACGCCATCAGAGATTACATCATTCTTGAAAGCCTCATCTGATCTAGTTCTTAGGATGTCCTGAAGCTGTAGAGCATTGTATGGGGCAAAAAATATCTCTTCCTCACTTAATGAACTTTTAACTCTAGGATCCAAAGAATCTAGAAACTTAATATCATTAGATATTCCGATTATAGATATCTGGGCAGAGACCAATTCCGTATTCAATCTTGTAAAATTATATAAAAATTCATCACCTATTCTCTTTACAGCTTGGTCAATCTCATCAAAGATAATGATTACGACCTGTTTCTTAATATCTATTAATTCAACAAATTTTCTATATAAGTGGTCTGTAGGAAGCCCAGTTGTAGCAACTTTTCCTCCTAATTTTTTTATTAGCTCAGCAAGAATCCTATACTCGGTATCTGCTACTTTTCTCAGCTTGCAATTTATAGAAGGCATCAATAAGGTTATCTTCTGTTCGTCTGCTTTCTTTAACAGCTGGTTTTTTATATAGCTCATGACAAGAGTTTTACCAGTCCCAGTTAGACCATAAAGAAAAAGATTTGAAGGCCTCTCTAACCTTAGGCAAGGAGCAATAATCGGCGCTACCTGATTGATCTGTTTCTCTCTATGAAGAATATTATCAGGCGTATAATTTGATTGTAAAACTAATTTATTCTTAAAAATAGTCTGTTTGATAAAAGAATTAAAGATATCATCAACCCCTTGCTGGATTTGCTTCTCCCTGCTTCTTGTACCCTCTTTCTCTCTTCCTGCCTCTCGAGTCAACACCCCCTTCGCTTTATCTAACTCACTCTCCTCTTTCTTTTGTGCTTTCGTCTCTTTTGTCATTTATTCTTCTCCTCTCTAAAAACCTAACTCTAAACTCTTTTATAAATATTATTGTTCTTCAATAGGACACACCCACCTTCATTTCCTATGGAACTCCCTTTCTCACTTTTTCTCTCCCTTTCTCTCTCTTTTCCCGTCAACAAAACAAAAATCACTTACAAAAATAAAATTATCTATCTATCTATCTAAACATATATAATATAATATATAATAATATAATATATATAATATATAATATATATATTTATAAATAAAAAAAAGAATAAAAAAATCCTCGTCGGTTTATAAATGTTTTTGATATCTCCATGAGAAGCATAGGGGGGAGGGGGTTGCGTAAGGAGAAATAAAGCGATTTCTCTTTTATTGCAATAATTCTTAAATACCCCCTAAATGTTACGAATTAATGAAAGGAATTGAGGAAAAACGTGTTTCAGGGTTATTAGAAAAACTTAATGCTAAGCCAAAAATTGTTCAAATCACACCAGATTTGGTATATCTTCCAGATAAAAGCGGCACAGATTATTTAGATGGCCCCTTTCTCATCCTGAATGGGACTGATTTCTCATATGCAATCGCAGATGAGCCTAATGGGGAGGTATATAGGGACTCTCTAAGCAACGTGGTACGATCCAGGCTCATACGGGTTCATCAGTTGGGGATAGTAGGGACAAGTTCAAACAACGCCTGCCAGGATCAAACTAGAGATTTTCACTCTCTTGTTGCGGCGGTCATGATGGACTTAGTTTTGACTAGGAATGGATTTGGCACAAGACAAAGGAGGCGAGGAATTTTCGCAGCAAATTATCACGATGCAGCCATGCTCCCCTTTTCAGACACAGGAAAATTGCTCAAGCCAGGAGACTATGAAGAGGAAACTTTGATAGAGTATGTATTAAATAAATCCTCTGAAATAAAAGAGATACTTTCAAAGTATGGCCTAAATGTGAAATCCCTTGTGGCAACTATCCGGGGGAACAGCCCTGTTGGCCAGTTGTTAAATTCAAAGGAGGGCCTAGATGTTGATAATATCTCCTATCTTGCAATAGATCAAACCCGAGTAAGTTCAAATAATTTCTTTTCAGCATCACAAAGAGAGACAAAAGACAGGCGCGAAAGAAGGCAGCTTCAAAGAGTACCAGGTATTTTCGATCAATATAATAATATAAAATATGTAGATGGTAAATGGGTTTTTGACAACCCTCTACTACTGGCAAAACTGCTGAAGTTTAGAGCTCTGATGTACAAGACAGTTTATCACAATCCTATGCATAGAAGCAAGGAGGCTTTTATGACAAGAGCACTCAAGGGCCAGGAACTTTCTCTATCTGAGGCCCTGAAATGGGGCGATGAAGACTTCGAAAAATGGTTCAGAACAAAGTTTGGAGAAAAACTTTTCAAAGATTTTTTTTGGATATGCAGAGATCCTTTCAGGGAGATAGGTCGTGAATATGACTTAACAAAAATAGATGAATTAAGAAAAGAAAGAGAAAAAGGAAATATTAGAGAGCTTGGAAGTGTAGTTGTTGAACATCTGAACCCTCCGCGAAACGCCCTTACAAATTTTGTTTTGTTTAAAGGAAAGGTCAAGCTTCTCGAAGAGATTACAGATGACGAAGTTCCAGGTATAACTCAGCTAGTTGATGAAACAAGAAGGATTATTACCCGATTAAATTATATTGGGGTCTATCAGAGGGTTGAAGTTTCCCAATAGAAGGGTTATATATCCTCCCTGGAAGAGCAGCCCCCTATAGGAATACTATATAATATACCCCAATTAATTTTATAAAGTTCCTTTCCCGTGTATATTTGAAAAAATTGATGAAAAACTTTGTTTTTCGAGCGCAAGAGAAAAGTTTATAAACAAAAAATCTCTTGAAAATCAGTTTTAAATATAACACTAACAAAAAATGGCATTTGAAAAAAGACCATCAAAAGAGCTCCTCGGTAAACTGGTAGTAACAAAAGAGGGAAAAAAGATTGGTTTTGTAAAAGATCTTTCTTTTGAAGCAAGGAGTGGCGAGCTAATACACGTCGTAGTAGCTTCACCAACAGCATATGCCGCATCTCTCAGCGTAGAAGCAAAAGATGGCGGGTTGCTTGTGCCTTACTCGGCAATTCTTGCAATAGGCGACTTTGTGGTTATCGGAGAAGAGGAAATAAGATAAAAAGAGAGTTTCTCTATTTTATAAGATGATAGTCGGTTTTAAATTAAAAAAGATTCTTGCAGAAACCCTTGTAGATGCATCAAGTCAGGAAAAAAACAAGGACATAAGGATAACAAAAGTTAATACTAAGACAGATATTATAGATATTTCTGAACAGAAAATTGAGATAAAGGATCAAGAAGCTCTTGATGTAGGATTCTCATTTCAGATAGATTATGAGCCAAAAATAGCTAAAGTTGTCTTTGAAGGCAGAATAATTTCTTTAGTTGAGAAGAATCAAGCAAAAAAAATTATAGATGATTGGAAGAAAAAACAACTTCCAAAGGAATTCAGGTTAGAAGTGATGAACACGGTATTATCTAGGTGCAGCATAAAAGCCCTTGAAATCGAAGAAGACATTGGTCTTCCTCCACATTTTCCTTTGCCAAGATTCCAAGTACAAGAGAAAGGCCAAGAAAACAAAGCTCAAGAAAAGCCCAAAGATAATTCTAATACAAGATACGCGGGCTAAGAAATTGAATTCTAACTTACTATTATTAATTCTTAAATAAAATAAAACGCCCAGACCAGGAATCGAACCTGGATATCCTTGCGGAAAACGGTTCTCTTGAATCCCTTTGAGAAGGGGTGACTTGTAAGGGGAACGTTAGTTCCCATACGATTTCGAGACCGTCGGAGTACCTTTGTCCCATCTGGGCATCTCTACTAGAGTATAATAATCATTAAAAAGGTTTTTACTGTCTATTTTATTGAAAAATGCCTCCCGAAGGATTTGAGCGAGTTTATAATGAGTATTCTTTAAGAGGCAACCCTTCTTGGAAGAGTCTAGCCTCTCAAATTCAAGGAGATTTTTTGTTCTATGACCGTATGGCAGAAAAGAGACGTTTAGATTATGTTCTTAGGAGAGAGGGAGCGTTCTTTTTTGTTGGAGATACTAAAGAATTTTTTACAAAAAAAGATGGAGTATTTGCATCCATAAAAGCCCCGAAGTCTGAAGATGATTTAAGAGTTCCATTTGGTAAAAACAAACCGACCATATTGGAGCACATAGAAGACCGCGAGCGCGTAGGTACAGTTTTTGTTCCAAGGTTTGTTATATGTAATATCGGGGGCCTTACTGCTGCCGATTTGTATCTAGCCAGCTACTCCAATAGAAATACTCTAACTCATCAAACACTAATAGATTATCTAAATAGGTATGCAGAAGGAAGAAGATTTGATGAATTTTCTTTAGTTTCAGTCTACTACCTAGCCGGCTTCAATGTAGAAGATGAAACTCAAGTCGCAGACCCTTTAATTTCTCTTCCTATTGGGCCACCGATTGTCTCACCCCCTTCAATACTTCACGATGAACCAAGATGGGAACCACCTAGCAGAAGGGAGAGTGTTGGATATATACAATGGAAGATGCGCAGAGGACGAGGAAGGCGCTGGTAAATTTTTACAGAAGCATCCTTCTAACTAAGCAGCATGACGTTCTGCCCAATACTGCTTGATTGCTGGAACAAGATTATTCAATTGTTCTAATCTTTTAATATGGAAACCTACATCGTGTTCCTCTATTTCTGTTTGTCTAGGGTCATTTCTATAAGGAACTTTTACTCCAAGAACATTATGGCCTGCAATTATAGCATTCATAACTGCGACGGGAAGTGTTTCCCACCTATCCCCTAATCTTCCATCATACTGCAAGAAGCATAAGTCTGTTAATTCTTTTTTCCACATTTTAGGTCCAAACCATATATCTAATAAATCTAAGGCTCTTGTTTCAGTTATATCGCCAAAAATAATATTGCCTAATTTTTCAGCATGTTGCTGCGCAGTGGGATAAGAATTCAAAGATATTCTTCCAGGAACAACAAAATCGGTTTTTCCTTCAAGTATTTGGAGAGCGCAATAACCCAGATATCTCATAAGTCTTTTTTTCTCTGGTTCGCTCCATGCATGTACTGGTCTTGCAGAGGGGAGTGCGGTTATTACCTGTCTTCTTCCTTTGCCCATTGTTGATCCTCGGGCTTCTGGGATGATTGTCGCATATCTTTCAATATCCCTTAAAAATTCAGGAAAAGAGCCACCATCAACAACAGAAACATTAATTCCACAATCATAAGCAGTTCTGATTGTTCCCACAGCGATACTTGCTCTAACTCTATCGCTTGGTTTATCTGGATTGTAAAAAGTAGTTGTAGCTAGGGCTATTTTTTCTGTAACCTCCCTGCCAACTTGATATTTTCCTGTTCCAATAAGCCTGCTTGTCATTTTTAACTAGAAAGAAATCTCCAGCCTTTAGGCTGGGGTGCTGAGCACAAGATT
>CAYZTH010000007.1:0-29144 GCA_964481435.1 Candidatus Woesearchaeota archaeon | reverse complement strand
TATTTTGATTTTAGCAAATTATTCTAGGGGGTGACAAATGTCATGAACCTACACAAAATCTCCCTCGCCCCATACTTTTTTAAAGAAAAATATTCGATTTAAATGATAAGAATAAATCTAACAGAATTACTTTTCAATTCATTAATTTCTTGTTAGCCGATGACTCTTCTGAAATCAATGACTTGGACTGAGTTGACTTCTGGAACCTTTGCAAATTCGTCTTCTATAACGCTCTGCTCAAGCTCTTCTGGCCAGACAAGAGTTATAATTATGGCCCTGAGTCCGAAGGCTATTTCCTCTTCTTCTATTCTGTGAACAAGAACCTTGTCGTGTGATGTTGCTAAAGAAGTAATTTTTTCTTTTATTGCCTCAAGATCAGATTCAGGAGATTCAGGCATAATCCTTATTTTAAGTGCGGCTGTTCCCATTTTAATCTATTTCTGTTTTATGGGCCTTCAAAGCCACATTCGCATTTATATTTTACACCAAGTTTCTTGCAGAAAGTACATCTGTAGATGGTTTTTCCACAGCCAGGACATTTGAATATGACTGCATTGTCTCCAATGACTTTTCCGCAACTTGTGCATTCTTTTTTAATTTGTGTCATGTTTAAGTTAGTTGTTTATTTATTTTTAAATCTATGTTTTTGATTATTATTGTTTTTCTTTGATCTCTAGGGTGCATCCTTCGGTTTTGGCATTTTTCTCTAGAATCTCTAGAACTTCTTTCATCTTCTTATTTGCATCCTTGTAATTATTATCTTCTACATTTAGGGAGTATAAGGGGGCCCCAAGATATTTTATGGTTACTTTATCTCTTTTTATTGCCAGGGCTTTTTTTATCCGCTCTATGCCGTTCTCTGCATGACTTGAGAGGGAAAATTCCATTTTAATGCTTATCTTCTTCTCTTTTATCTTCTCTTTGAGAATTGTTAAGAGATTCTTGGATTCTTGTTCATTCAGGCCAGTTGACTTTAAAAAAGCAAGATTCTCTTTTTCATCTTTTATATGAATGCCCTCAAACAACTCAAGGACTTGAGTTTTTTCTTTTATCTTCTCAAGTATTTCCTGGGCTTTTTTATCCTCTTTTGTAGCAAGCTTTAGAATCGTCAAAAGCTCCTTTTCTTTTTTCTCGTTTTCAAGAACTTCTTTCTTTTCTTTTTGCGTGACTCTTCTTAGAGATAAGTCGATATTGCCTTTTTCTTTATCCTGCCTTATGACTTTGACAACAATCCTCTGTCCAGGATTTACATAATCTCTTATGTTTCTTATTCTTCCTGGAGCAACTTCCGAGAAATTGATGACTCCTTCCTGGCCATCTAGTTTGACAAAGACACTTGTTCCAATAAGCCGGTCTACTGTGCCTAGGATTATATCTCCTTCTTCATATTCTTTCATTTTTTGTGTATTTTGAGTTAAAATTTATAAGTTCTTGGCAAGAGGCATTTGTGCTTTGGCACTCTTGCTCGATATTTATTATGATATATAGATAGGGAAATTTTTGCTTTTAATATCTTTCTTACTTTAGAACTTCAAGGACCTTTGACTTTATCTTCGCCTTGCTTGCCCCGGGCTTAGCTAGTATGTATCCGCATCCAGAACATTTAACTGTTGTTGTTGCTTTGCCGAAGATAGTCTGCTCTGCCTCACATTTTGGGCATTTTACTCTGACAAACTTACTTGAGGTTATTCTAATTTGTTTCATAGAAGAGATACAGAAAGAGGGTTTTTAAGGGTTTTGATTAGAACAATATTATTTGACGTCTTATTTTCATGCGGCCTGTAACAGACCTATCTTTTTTAAAAGATCATACTTTGTAACTAAAGTTTCTGGTAATATTCTAGTGGGGGCTTCTAATTCATTCCTTATCCTAGAAACAATTCGAGGGTATTGCGTTGTCTTGGCTTCTGATTTAGGGCTCATCTGGCAATAAGCACTTACTACCCTATCTAGCCTCTTTCCCAAAGTATCCAATCTAGAATCAAATCTAGCCTGTTGTTTTTGCTCCTTTTCGCGAGCATGTTTGTAAGAAGAGTCATCATCTTTTCTGCGCCCTATATAAGAAAGCCCTTCTCCCAAAATACCCCCAACAACGGGCCACATCAAACAACCTTCTCCCATTGTATCATAAGTCATAGCACCAACTACACAGCCTATTGCTACTCCGACTATTGCCCCAAAATGATCTCCATCGTCTGACATTTTAATTTTCCTCAAAAGAATCAATAATTTAGGGTATATAATCCTTACTATTTATTACTATAATATAGTGACAATAATTAATCAGTAATCTTTATCTCTTCGATTTCAAGAGACTTTTGAAGTCGCTTTATGAACTCGGGTTCATCTTTTTGTTTTATGAGACAGCCTGCTGCATTTGGATGGCCTCCAACTTCACAATCATCAATATCCGCAACAATGCCTTCAAGTAATTTACAAAGGTTCTGGCCCTGATACTCTCTACCGGAAATTCTCGCAGATATCTTTACTCTCTTATCTTTCCTGTAGGCCATGCCAATAAGAATTTTTCCTTCAGGATAGACACAAGATGAAGCAAGAATAGAGATGACTGTACCTATAATTGTGTCCTTTATATTATCCTGGGCATTTATTATTGCATAATTTTTTCCCTGAATCTTGGCTATTGAATTCACATAGTTCAAGCCATCCAGAAGATGATGCCTGTACTTGGAGTAAACAAACTCAATCTTTTCTTTTGCTCTTTTTGAACCTAATAAAAAAGATAGGGCAAGCGAGGGATATCCTAGTCTGCCACAAGCATTGATCATAGTGCTTACTTCTCGGGCATCCAGTATGTATCCATTGAATTTAAGAAGATAGATTGAACCTACAATGTCCTGACTTTTTGCAGATTCCATTC
Organism: Candidatus Woesearchaeota archaeon; assembly: GCA_964481435.1. Lineage (GTDB taxonomy): Archaea > Nanobdellota > Nanobdellia > Pacearchaeales > UBA284 > JAPLYB01. Next base: position 26,263 of record CAYZTH010000007.1, on the reverse strand, counting down.
TTGCGAGTATGACTGCTGTAAGAAGTCTTGACATCTCTTCTTCGCTTAAGTCTAGAAGAGTTCTGTAACCTTTATCTGTTCTTATGGGAATGTCAATATCTCTCAAAAAAGACATTGCCCCGTTTTGAGAGCCCGAAACACCGGGAATATAGACTGATGAATTAAGCTCTAGAGATTTATGAATAGGTCTTGTTGATGAAAAGACTATAAGACCTTTCTTGACTTGCATACCTGTTGATTTTGCATCTTCAAGAATACTTTTATTGAACTTGCTTATCTCCTTATCAACCATATCTCCAATCATCCCCAGGATAGCTAGCTGTGAAAGAGAAGTAAGGTCTTTATCGTTATCCAATGATTTTATGAAACTATAGACAACACTGGAAGCGCTTATCTTGCTGTCAGTCTTCTCGAGCTCAGGATTGACAAGCAGGACATTAGGATTATCTTTTATGCAATCAAGGAAATCCCGATTATTTATATCGTGATGATCTAAGATGATAACTTGACAGAAATTAGCAAGAGCCAGAATCTTCTCAATCTTATTTGAACCCAAGTCCAGGAAAAAAACTGCTTTGCATTTTTGTTTTTGGACTTCAGAAAAAAGAGTTTCTATTACTTTATCTTCAAGTTGCCTTAGGGTCCTTACAGAGAATTGCTGATCAAGTTTTCTTAGAGTTTTTATGAGAATTGCTGCAGAACTTAGGCCATCAGTATCTAGATGAGTTATGACTTTTATTATGCCTTCTTTTTTTAGTGTTTCTTTAAATTTGAGAGCAGCCTCTTCTACCAGCATTTTTGAAATAATGGCTCTAAACTTATTTGAGCCTCTTTTTTAAAATTTATTGTATTAATTTTATACAAACTAATACATTTCGTAGTACTTTTTAAGCCTATGTAACTTGGCCTGAGTTAACTGCAATCCCTTCCTTGCAGTCTTATCTACTTGATTTGTTTTCAAGTGTTTCTTGATATTTGCCTCTTTTTTTTGGAGATTATTAAAACTTAGATGTTCTTCAGTTATTCCATTCTCTTTCAGAATCTTTGAGATTTTTTTCTTTGTAAGGGACTTGACATTTGGAATACTATGGGTATCTCTTAGAACTAATCCTATCTTGTCTGAGGACATGCCTTCTTTTCCTAGCTTGACCACGAGTTCTTCTATTTCCTTTGCTTCTAACTTTAGCCAGTAGGGCTTTTCAGCCTTTGGAGAGTGACTTCGTGATTTTCCTTTTCCGTGTCCGTGCATTGTTGCCATGATTCTCAGAAAGAAAGTTTGTTTTTAAATGTTTTGTGGACGTGATTGTGCCCTCGCAACCATCTGGCTATCTACTACGGCCATTCTAGTTGCCAAATCTCCAACTGAGATGTATTGACCAATTTTAAGATTGTACCTGGCAAGAGCGAGCATATCATTAAACCCTGGCTTTTTATTCTTGCAGAGACGCTTCGAATTGTTACATGTCGAGCATAAAGAATCTTGCTCAACAGTATCAACAATTCTCACCCTGGCCTTTTTTTCTTGATAAATATCTCTAAAAAGTTGAGTGCTATAAACAATCCATGCCTCGTCATATATCCCCAGGCGTCGCATTCTATCTTCGACAAATTCGGGTATGATTATTGCCTGATGCATGGAAATTATATGGTGCGGGAGAAAAGAATAAAGGATAGGAGAGGCAGGTGAACAATCAGTTTCTGGCATTTTAAATCTTCCAAACCCCATTATCCTGGATAACTTTGCCATCAAGGACTATCTTAGCTTTTTTCATATCTTTGACGATATCCCAGTGAATTGCAGAGTCATTACCGCCACCGTTCTCTTTGTAGGCCATACCAAGAGCGAGGTGTATTGTTCCGCCTATTTTCTCATCAAATAAAAGATTCTTTGAGAATTTGTTAACTTTTGGATTTAGGCCAATTCCTAACTCGCCAATGTAACTTGAATTTGCGTCTGTCTTTAACATCTCAAGAAGAAAATCTTGGTTTTTCTCTGCTTTTGCTTCTATAACTTTTCCATTCTTGAACTTAAGATAGACGCCTGTAACCTCTTTTCCATTTCTTATAGCAGGATAGTCGAATTTGATAAATCCATTTGCGCTTTCTCTAACTGGTGCCATGAAAATCTCGCCGCCAGGCATGTTCTCTTCTCCTTTATCAGCTACAGCGAGCTTACCATGAATATCAAACTCAAGATTGACATTCTCTCCAAGAAGATGAACATGATGCCCTTTCTTGAACCTATTCAGGACTTTGTCCATTTTCTTTCCTAATTTTTTCCAGTCTTGAAGACATGAATCAAAAACAAACTGCTCATACTCTAAATCAGACATTTCAGCATCTTGGGCTAGAGCAGTACATGGAAATCCAACCGTACATCTTCTTATCTTGTCTTTTTGATTGACTATATAATCTGAAATAGAATGTGTGACTTTTTGCCTATCTGTTATTTTCTTTGGATTGCAGTTTGTCAGCTCTCTTGAATTAGCTTCTGTATCTATTCCGATGTATTTCTGGGCATTCTTAACCATGAAATCGAAATGCTCTGGAAATTTCTTGATTTGATGCTCTTTAGCATGTTTATAGAAAAAAGGCGTAAGTCCTGGAAAATTAACTCGCAGGATTGGATGTGCTCCTTTCAGGATAACTTCTTTGTACAAGGCAATAATGAACTCTTGTGCCTCTGCCGAGCCAGAAATTACAACGTTCTCATTTGGTTTAACAAATACAGAATAGTTTACAACTAACTTTGCAAGTCTTTGAGTTCTTAAATCAATTGGCATTTTTATCTCCTAGTTTTAATGGGTTTCTTCTCTCGTTTAATTCTTAATTTTGCGATTTTAACAGCACCCCCTTCTCCTTGCAGTTTTTGTCTGGCAACTTCTTCGGCAACATGAAATGCGGAATCATATGCACTTTTAACTGACGTCTCCGGATCTATTACAGTCCGCCTATATTTGGTATTATGGAATGTTGAAGAATTACTAAAACCCGTGTATTTCAAAGAAGCACAAGGCAATGGGCGATCTGCTCTTTTTCCTTTTTTTATCGGCCCATAAATACAAATTTCTTTAGGGGGTTCTTGGTCTGTTGCAATCACAACTAAACCAGAAGATTTTTCAAATGCTTTTCTTGATTCATCTATACTGTCCGCGATGTCTAGCCTGATTTCACATAAAAATAAGGTTTGGGTTGCAGAAGTATTAAATTCCTGTGCACTTTCTAATGCCTTTGCTCTTGTTTCATAAGGAACCAGCCCATTAGACTGAAAATTTTCATATTTTTTACTACGTCTTGATTTGCCAAAAAGGAATTCTAATGTGCCCAAATCTCCTTTCATTCTTGCTATAAAACAGTATCCTTCAATGTGTTTCATTTTAATTATCTCAGAATTCGCTGAGGCGAATCACACTCATCACCTCGGTTAAACGAATATGTATGGGTTTAAAAAACTAACGAAGGGTAGTTTTTTATATAATGAAGTTTTTAAGATTTATGAAAGAAAACAAGATTATCATAATCATAGACAAGCCAGTCAAAGAAGTCTTTGATTTTACCACAAATCCAAAAAATACTCCAAAATGGCTTGCTTCAGTTAGTGAAGAAATCGCAGAGGAATATCCTCCAAAGATTGGCACAGTCTACAAAAATAGATTTAAAAATTCTGACTGGAATTTTTACAAAGTCACTGAATTTCAAAAAAATAAGATATTTACTTTATCAGATCCCGAAGGTAATTATTTTGTTAGATATACCTATGCTGGACTTGGTGAAAATAAGACCAAAATGGAGTATTTTGAATGGATGAAAAAAGGAGAACTCAAAAGCCCTTTTACCAAGGATATTTTACAAAAGTTAAAACTAGTTCTAGAGAAAAATTAAAAAGCGAGAATAGCCCCACCAGGATTCGAACCTGGGTCGCTGGCTCCAAAGGCCAACATACTTAGTCTTCTCAAAACTCTTGTTTTAGAGAATTTGACCGCTATACTATGGGGCTATATCTCTAAGCATCTTAATGCGGTTAAGATGCTTACTATTTCGAAATCCAACCAATTTAAAAAACTTTGTTATTTCTTCTTTTTTAGTTATGTAAATAAATTATCTAATTCTTTTTCACAACGTTGTGCCATAACTTGCTAAATTTTGGCACTGAAAAAGGAGGTTTATTTTAGAATTATAAAACTTACCTATGACTTTTATATTTAGATCTTATTAACAATCAGATAGTTTCCAAACTTCTTTTGATATTCTTCAGCTTTCTTTGTGAGCTTACCATTTGTGACTAAGAGAACAGGCAAGCGCTCTTGCTGACCTTCACTATAGGCCAGGCTAAGGTCAAATTCATTTAAGGACTTTTTATTCATACCAAAGACCAAGAATTTTATTGAGCCTATTTTTGACTCTGTCTCAGCTACGCAGACCTTATTATCATCTTCAAAGTTCTTTAGGATTAACATCTCTTTTTCTTTAACATAATCAATGACCTTTGAGGTAAAATCCTTCTTCTTTTTCGTGGGGGTACGCTTTTTTATTTTCTTATGAAGAAGCTCTGGATGCAGAACCTTCTGCTCTTCTTTTACTTCTATCTTTACCTCCTTATTCGCTTCTCTTGCTTCAAACTCTTGTCTCTCATCAATGCCAACTGGATGTAACGGCTTGATAGATTTTTCTTCCTTAAGTCTTTTGATAGCTTCTTGAATCTCATCTGGCTTCTCAAATTCCTCTATTTTCTTATCTGTCTCTACTTTTGGCATTTTGGGCATGCTTGCAAAATAGGACTCAATTTTCTTGCTTGCCTCTTCCTCAGAAACGAGGTAAAAGCGCCAAAAGGTGAATTGTTGATCTTTATATGTAAACTTAAGTGGAACTGCAAAATCTCTTATATTTGCGAGACAGACTCTCTGAACAGGTTCGAGATCAGTTTCATTCAGAACTCCTTTTTCTTTTAGAAGATTCATGGCCTCTTTTTCCTTGCCATGCAAGTGCTTCGTGAAGTTCTCAAGAGCTGATTCTTGACCCGCAAGATAGTACAGAGGAGAGCCACCTATTTTGAGGTTGCTATATCTGATGGATTTATCTGAAACCATTTCTGATAACAGGGCAGAGGTAAAAAGAAGCTGAAGCTTGATTTCGCTGGATATCTGACTAGGAAGGCATGGGCCTTTATTCCTAAGAATTTCTATCACCATCGGTTTTTTTTCTGCAATATTCAAAGACATAAAAATAATAAGAAATAAGAGTATAAAAGATTTGTTGTCTTTGTCTTTCACTAAATCTTTTATGCTCACCAAGTTCTATGAGAATCTGCAACTAATACTGGCCTGAGTAATTTAAATCCTTCTCTATGAACAACTGCTTCAATAGAATCCGGAGGACTAGAAGGATTTCCATGCCCCATGTCCCTATTTTTCTTTGCGAGACTAGAATCCCCAAAAGGTACAGAAATATCAAAAGTTTCATTTCCTCTTTTGACTATAACGCCATAATGCGGTCCGATACTATAAGTGCCGCTATAACCTCCAATACCGACAATCTGCCCTTTTATTGTCTCAGTGGAACTTGAGTTATAACATCCTAAAACCATGAGTGCTGCAGCACAAACATAAAAAAGTCCGCGACCCAAGGATAGACCATTTCTTTTTTCTGCCATGTTCAATTCAACATCGAACATATAAATACTTTATTGTCATAGAAAATATACTATTTTTAGGATGCGGAAAGATTTAAAAAGGTACGTACCTATACGTATAGATGGGACCTAAGAAAGGGAATGCTAAATTAACGCTTTCTATTAATGAAAAAATTATTGAAGAGTATAAAAACTATTGCAAAGAGAAGGGATTGATAATTTCTAAACAAGTTGAAAATTTTATGACCTCTGATATAAAAAATAAAAAATGAAGACGTGGCATATTTGGGACTTTCCGGATACAACATATATTTCACTTAATCGTCAGTTTAGAGAAGAATTTTTCAGTCGAATGTTCAAGGAAGTTGGTGGAAAAAGGCCATACGCAAAATTTTTGGGCATAAGCCAAAAAACCGTCAAACAGTATGCTCGAGGATATAGCCATAAATCGGGAATTAAACATCCACAAGCTACCCCTCTTTCTGTGTTCAAAAAATCTTTTCCATTAATTGACCATCAATTAAAAGAGAGAATAGAAGAGAATATTTATTCAATTAAGGCGAAGAATAGGGGCACCCCTGTGCTAAATCCAAAATTACCCTTCGTTGAATCTCCCGCATTTTATAGGATTGTTGCACATGTTATGGGGGATGGCTCAGCACCAGGGAATAAGGTACCTTATTATGCTAATACTTGCACAGAATTAAGGAACCAATTTAAACAAGATCTAAATATCTTTGGAAAAATGAAAGTTTATGAAAGAATCATGGGAAAAATTCCCGTGGTCTATTTTCCAAAAATTATTACAGATGTTCTCGCAGATATACTAGAAATAAAATTTTCCTATCCTGATAAAGTTCCATCGCAGATTTTTCAATCTTCCGAGGATTGTCAATTTGCCTTTTTACAAGCATTGTTCGATGATGAAGGCACAATATCTACAAATCTTGCCGTTTCTATGTCTAACTTAAACATTATCAAAGAGATACAACGTTTAACTGAAAGCGTAGGTATTCAAACCAATAAAATCTCCAAAAAAGAAAATAACCCTTATTCAACAAACTTTTCTTTTTCAATAAGAAGAAAATACTTAAATGAATTTGACAAAAAAATCTCTTTTGCGCATCCAAAAAAATTAATGAACCTAAAAGCAGCCATCCACTCAAAAAGCAGACCCCAAAGAACAAGACAAATTGAAAAGATCAATAATCAAATTCTGGGTTTTTTGAATAACCATCAAAAAACGACATTGGATGTTGCAAATGAGGTTAAATTTACTTTAGGCTATACCTTACAGATATTGAAAAGATTAGAACACCAAGATAAAGTTTTCAGGGCAGGTTATAAAAATAGGATTTTATGGAAATCTCTTTAAGGACGAGTCCATCTGCATTCATAATAAGTGCAATCCCCTTCTTCATCTACTATGGCAATAAGAAGATTCTTTCTTGTTGAGTGAGCAACCCTGTTTTTTGCTGCAAATTCATGCCATGTTAGGCTAGATGTTTCATAGACTGGAAATAGGACCCATTTCGCATGGTCTTGGCCTGGCCTTATACCTCGGTCATAGACCCTAAAGTCTGCTCCGAATTTCAGGGCAGTTTTCACAATATAACCACGGTTCCTTATATCTTTGAAAACAGAAAATCTTGTAAAGAAATTCGGTTCAAGATCTGAGGCCATTTCAAAAAACTTTTCAAATGAAAGCTTCTTGCCTTTAAGGTATACATTCAACTTCTTTCTTTCAAGAAGATAGAGCGCTTCAATCAAAGAGTAGTATACTTTTTTTTCTTTAATCTCTCCGAAGTGGCTTACTCCATGCAGATCTATTGCTTTCTTATCTTTACTTACCACATGCTCCCCGGATATTGATACCTTAAATGGAGGAATCTTATTCTTATTCATTTCTTCTTTCTCTAGTTCTTTAATCCTTTCTCCTAATTCTAGGACAGTTCCAACTAGTTTTTTCGTTTTTTTTACTTTCTTGATTTTAGTCTTTGTTGCCATATCTAATTATAGGTTATTTGTATTTAAAGCTTATTCTATGAAATATACTCCTCTTTAATTGCATATAGCGCAGGAAAACAATTTTAAAGGATTTAAACCAAGTATTTCATGGCAGATATAACTTTTTTAGGTACAAGTCATGTAGTCCCAACCAAGGAAAGAAATCAACCTTCTTTTTTGATCAGCCATGGTGCTGAAAATATTCTTGTTGATTGTGGCGAAGGAACACAGAGACAGTTCAAAATTGCGGGATTAAATCTGTTTAAACTTACAAAGATTTTGATTACACACTGGCACGGGGATCACATTCTCGGTTTGCCCGGAGTTTTACAGAGTCTTGCTCTAGGAAATTATCCAAGAACACTCCAGATATACGGCCCAAGAAATACAAAGCGATTTGTAGAACAGATGCTATCGATGTTCATTTTTCAAGAAAAAATCAAAGTAGAGGTCCATGAAATCTCAGGAGGCATCTTCTTTGAAGACAAGGATATTCAACTTGAGGCATATAGCATGAACCACGGAACCCCTTGTTTAGCATACAACTTCATTGAAAAAGAAAAGTATAATCTGGACATCGAAAAATTGAAGAAACTTGGAATCCAGCCAGGACCAATCCTTAAAGACCTTAAAGAAAAAGGAAGAATCAAGTTCAAGGGCAAAACAATCAATGTTGAAAACTATTCAAAAATTGTGCCCGAAAAAAAGGCTACATTTATCTTGGATACCATGATAAATGAAAACTGCGTAAATGCTGCAAAAGAAGCGGATTTTCTTATTGGGGAGGCTTGCTTCTTAAAAACCGAGGAAAAACTTGCTCTAGAAAGAAAACACCTTACTGCAGAACAACTAGGTATAATTGCAAAGAAAGCCAAGGTCAACAAGCTTATCTTGACACATATAAGCCAGAGATATAATGCTAGACAGAAAGATGTCCTAAATGAAACTAAAAAAATGTTCAAAAATTCTGAAATCGCACACGACTTCATGAAGGTCAATCTATAAAATTAAGAATAGATAAGTAAAAGGTTATTTCTTTTGGATAATTTTTGCAGAGGTGCTAGAAAAACAAAGTTTTTGAGCGCACTCCAAAAAAGTGAGTGAGCTTGTAACATACCTCAAAAGGAACTCCCGAGAATTACTTTTCTTTCTCTCTCTTTGCTTTCTCTTTCTCGGTCTTAACTTCGAGTTCTTTTATCTTTAATTTCTCCTCTATTCCGAGCTTGTCAAGAAGTTCTTTGTATCTGTTTCGGATTGTGACCTCTGTTATTCCGGCAACATCTGCAACTTCTCTTTGAGTCTTTCTTTCATCATTCAATAAAGCTGCAACATATAGAGCTGCTGCTGCAATTCCTGCAGGACCTCGACCAGATGTAAGTTCAGAGTTCTCTGCTTTCTTCAGAATTTTTAGAGCATCATTTTGTGTCTTTGGAGATAGATGTAAGATTGATGCAAATCTAGCGATGTATGCTTTTGGATCACTAGGGGTTATTTTCAAGTTAAGTTTTCTTGTGATAAATCTGTAGGTTCTTCCTATATCCTTTCTTTCAACATCACTAGCTGCCGAGATTTCATCCAGGGTCCTTGGGATGCTATAGGTTCTGCATGATGCATAGATACATGCTGAAACAACAGATTCCATTGATCTTCCCCTTACAAGTCCTCTTTGTAGAACAAGGTTATAGATTCTTGAAGCTTCTTCTTTGACAAAGTTAGGCAAGTTCAAGAATGAGGCAACTCTTCTTAGTTCAGCCATGGCGAGTCTTAAGTTCCTTTCAATAGAAGTTGAGACTCTCTCCTGCCATTTCTTTAATCTAAAGAATTTCCTTATCTTCTTCTCTGAACCTAGTTGATAGATATCTGAGATTTCTCCGACATTTGTTGTGAGGCCCTGATCAAACTTCTGCATACTTAAGGGAGCCCCGCCTCTTGTCTTTTTCTCGCCCTCTCTGAATTGCTGCCATTCTTGTCCAAGGTCAATCATTTTCTCTTCAACAACTAGACCACAGTCCCCGCATATGATTTCTCCTTTTTGTTCGTCATAAACAAGATTTACAGAACCGCACTCTGGACACTTTTTGACAAACTTTGAAGCCATTTTAAAAAATTATGTAAAATCAAGGTGAATTATAACCTTAAGATTTATAAAATAAACAAGGAAATGCTTTATAAATCTTTCTGTAGATAGATTTTTAAACCTTTTGCAGATTCTCGTCGAGATGATGGAAAAATCTAGGAAAACCCAAATTGTTCATCCAAGGGAGGGTTTGAGAAATATGCGAGTGCATTAAATTCAGGGTCAATAAGTTCTATCATCTCAAATTTCTCTCGGATTATGATCTTGAACCCCTTCTTTGACAAATATTTTTTCTTAAATTCAGGATAATTTGAAACAGTGAAATCAGCGTCTCCTAACTCTGGCCTTTTCACGTCGGGCTTCCGTATCTTGAGAAGCTGAAGCTTCCCTGATGTTGTTTCAAGTGATTTGATATGAAATAGAGGGCCTTTCGGAGTTTCTTCGATTATCTTCCCTAACTTTTTCGCAAGCCCGATAATTTCCTTGAATTGCTCATTGCTCTGGCAGAATATGCAGGCATAATTAACTTTGGCATCTTTTTCAGAAGTATGCTTATCTTTCAAATCTTTTGATTTTTTTACAATCTCTTGCACGAGTTTCTTCAAATCTTTTTCATCTATACCTTCTTCTATTTCGTAATTCCAGCCAGGTTGCCATTTTCCCTTTTTCCTCCAGTCTTCTAAAAAAGCTTGCTTCCATGTCTTGCCTTTCAATAAAACATCCAAAGCAAGTTGTGGCGCCTTATGGGCGATAATGGCAACGGACTTTCCTTCGTAATTTTCCTTCAAGAAATCAATAAACTCTTTTATTCTTGTTTTAACATCTTCATAACTTTCTCCATCCTGAAATCTTTCAAAAATACACTTTTCTTGCATCGGTTCAACTATCTCTGATTTGCATCCATTAAATTTACCGTAATTGCACTCCCTAAGTCTTTTATCCTTAATAATTTGGACTTCGCCATTAAAAGTGATTTCCGCGGATTCAACAGCCCTTTTCAAATCAGAACAAAATACAACATCAAATTTCTTATTTTTAATTTGATCTATCAATTTAATAGACTGCTCTTTTCCTAATTTGGATAATCCAACATCTTTCCATCCAGAAGAAATCTCTTTTTCATTATCTGCGGTTGTTCCATGAACAAAATAAGTGAGGTGAATTGTTCTCATTTTAAAAATGCGGGAGACAGGATTCGAACCTGCGTAGGCACTAAGCCACACGGTCCTAAGCCGTGTTCGTTTGACCGCTCCGACACCCCCGCATAAATCCAGTAGAGATAGATGATATAAAAATGTTTTGAGAGGATAGTGGCGCAATCATAGAAATTAATTATCCCTTTTCCAGACTCACGATTAGGAAAATTGAAACCTAAAAAACTTTTAGCTCACTTATTTTTATGTCTAAGATGCTTGCGAAGGAGAAATGTATATGATTGTATCTCCTCGAATAAAGGCCATTCCGATGTTCCTTTTTATCTCTCCGCTCTCTAGTTCCTTGGTGTTGCTTAACACAATGTTTATATGTATGTCGAAAGCAACCAAAGTTCCGACAAGTTGCTGGTTGTTTTTAAGTTGCACTAAAATTTCTTTTCCTTTTGACTGATTTAACAAATCTAGTGGTCTTTCTATTCCGTTAACCATATTAAGTTCTTGTTTGAGATGTTTTTAAACGTTTCTATGAGCTTTCTCTTTTTAAAAGAGAAACCTCGGAAAGAGAAATTGAACTTAAGAAAGAGAAATTTATCTTTTAGAAAACTATTTAAACCATTTTCTGCCTTCATTTCTATGAAAGGAAGAAAATCAACCGGTGGAAAGCTGAAGAAGACAAGAAAGAAGAAACTATTCGAAAATATTGGAGTATTCAGACAAGTCACCCTCGGTATTGAGAAGAAAAAATCAGTCAGGACCATGGGGGGACATCACAAATCTTTTTTATTGAGTACAGATAAAGTAAATGTCTTCATAAAAAAAGACAAGAAATGCAAAATAGCGCTTATAAAAACTGTCAAAGAAGTTCCAAGTAATCCTTTCTTAGCTAGAAGAAATGCTATTGTCAAAGGAGCTATTCTCGAGACAGATCTTGGAAAAGTCCGGGTAACAAACAGACCAGGACAAGAAGCATGTGTCCAAGGTATTTTAATCGATTGATAACCTAGAGCAATTTAAGGAATTCTATAAAAGTTGGTGCTAAATTAACGTTTACTTTTTACGATCTCTCTTTTCATTCAATTGTCACTAGATAGTTACAACACACCGAAAGATTTATAAAGTCTCTATCATTAGTAATTACGGAGGTTTAAATTAAATAAAATGATGAACAATCAAGCACAACCACAGCCTAATGCTGGTGGATTCGGCGCTTTTGCACGAAGATACTGGCCAGTTGGTGCAGGATTACTTGGATTGCTTCTTGTCGGTGGACTTATTTTAGGTTCTACTTGTGATTCATACGACCGAAAAACAGATAGAACGGAAGCTCAAGGACAATATCTGGGAGCAAGATCAAAAGAACTTGGAAAATCAAATTCTCTTGGACATTTGCTTGACGGAGCACAAGAAACAAGAGATGCTTATCGGGACGGAGGCGGAAAATGAACAAATCAATAGTTTATCCACTTCTTGCCACAGCAGGTTTAGGACTTTTACTAGCAACTGCTGGATGCGCCGATAGGGATCTTGGTGAAATGAGAAAACAAATCAAACTAACCAGATTAGAAGCACAGTTACAAGATGAACAAAGGATTGCTGCACATAAAGCTGTAAGAGCACAAGTAGCGGGAATCCAAGGTTCCAAGACTGTTGCAGATGCCTATGATAAAAGTTTCGGCACAAGTGATGACACAACTCCTTGCAAGCATGGACACGGCTCTGGACATTACAACGGTATGCATGGAGTACACGTAGATGTAAACGGAGATGTTTATGTTGATGTAAACCAAGGTAATGCACCTTATGAAAACAGACCTACAGCACCACAAAAATGCGGTTCTTTTGCAGAAATAGCAAAGTAATAAACACTTTTTTTATTTTTTTATTTTTTTTAAATTTAGTCTTTTAGATTAAATCTAGATAACTTTCAGATAATTCTTAATATAGTCGCCGTCCAAATATCTCCCGAAGAATCTCTTAAACCATTATAACAAAGCTGTCCCTTATTGCTCTCTTGACACATAAAAGAGACATAAATGACTCGATCGTTCGCACTTAAATAACCAATAGGGTCTTTGTCCTCTATCAAGGCAGCGGCTGTTCTGTAATCTGTTCCATCATGCATAATGATAATGTCCCCTATGTGCATTGCAGCAGGTTCATTCTTATTTATCCTGACTGCCGGCTGACCAGAATATATTTTGCTAAGAAGAATCTTTTCAATCTTTGTTGAACCAGAAGACAGAGTCCCAAATTTATTGACTAATTCTTGACCTGTAGAAGATAAAGGGATATTCGCAGAATCTGCTAAATTTGCAGCACCCATTAAAAGCGAACCACATTCAACTGCTACAAAATTTTGAGTATACGCCTCAATCAGGGTGCTTCGGGTATTTAGGATGTATGGGACATTTTTGTACGCCTCTACTGTTTGTATGAAACTTGCTTCTTTTTCACCAGCTTGACTATTTGCATAATTTGATTTCCTGCTTATCCTTAGAGTATCTTTAATTCCATGATCATAAGAGGACTTCTCTAGAAGAGACGAAGCCATGCCTGAAAAAACAGGGGGATAGAATTTTCCAGCCCCTATGTCTGATGAACTCGCTATATTCCCGGCTGATGAAAATACATTCCCTTTGGTGTCTGTGACTTCAGCCCTGTAATAGTATGTTCCTACTTTCTGAGTTATGCTTTCTGGAAGACACCAGTCACCTACTTGGAGATTAACTTGGTTGTATTGAATGGTATCTGCATTCACTCCGTTGTAGGTCTGCCATGTTGCCTCTTGAACATCATTTTCATACCACTTGAATGTCTTTCCATATATCGTCGCGAAACTTGCGGATACCGCATCAGGGTGCCTCCACAATGGCTGAACAATATACCAGTTGATAGTCGGCGTTGTTCCAGACCATGCACTGACTTCTGAATTTTTTGAGGATACTTCTGAACTTGAATATAATTTTCCATCTTTTTCAAGGACTGCGCAAACCTTGACGCTGTCTGAATAACTTACAAGATTATTTGCATTGCTTGAATCAAAGTCCCCATTGTTCTTGTTTGAAAAAAGTTTCACTCCGGAAAACTCTCCTGATGAAGCAGGGGTTTGTGTTCCTGATGGCGTTGAACCTTTTAGACTATATTGAGAATAGAATGCATTTTTTGTTGCTACGCTAACACTCTTTATTTCAGTTGGTGCAAGATTTGTTACATGACATCTAGTAAATGCATTGTCTAAATTATTTGTGAGACTTTCAATACCTATATACAGGTCAACCCTATCTGCAGGTTTATTCGCCCCATTAAATGCGCTGCCAGTATCCTGCGCTATGACTAGACCGTCATGGTTTGTCCCATCTGGAAGTGGACATCCATCCATCTCTGAAAGATAATATACTTCTCCATAGGCTAAATCCGTTCCAGAAAGATGATTTAATGGATTTATTGCAATTGACCGATAAGGAATCAATACGCCCCTAGCGCCGGTCCCATACTCTACATTTAGAGGAGTTATTTGATAACCCCCTGAAACTTCTTTTAGGCTAGAATAACTAAAAACAATCTTTGCTCCTGAATCTGATGTAAAAGTCGCAGAACCTTCCATCTTTACTTCATCAATGAATGCTTTTCCAACAGTTTTAAGAACTGTGCCACTGTTATCTGATAATTTTATTACATCAGAAGAGGATTTTGATTTATATTTTGTTAAATCACCATTCGCGGTCCAATAAAAAGAGGGGCGAACTATTCCTAAACTCTGGCCCAGTCCGATTGATACAATGCTACTTGCTACACAGACTCTCTTAGCTCCTCTGAAGGTTCCTTCATAATAATTGGTTATATCTGATATACGAACCCCTTTGCCGTCGCTACCGGTAGGGGCATGAATCATTTGTCCGTTTCCAATGTAAATTGCAGCATGCCCAATATCATAGACTGCATCAGGTGGTTCAGCACCCTTAAAGAATAATAAATCACCTGGCTGAAGTTTATCTTGTTCGTATACTGCGAGCTTGCCGAGAGCATTACTTACTAATGTGCCTACTTTAAGCGCTTGCTGAGTAGCAGTTCTGTCTGCTATTTTGCTTATGCTGCTCGAATAAGTATCAATATAGTGATTGTATACCCATTGGGTAAAGGATGCACAATCAAAAGCAGTTTTTGGGCTAGTGATGCAGTTGGGTATTTCGGCACTGTCTAGGATTGGTGCACCTAGAACATAATCGCATCCAAGCCCTGACTTAGCTATTTCAACGATTCTCTGCTGACAGAGTGCATCGTATTGAATTGTGGGAGTTGTCCCATAAATTACTCCTTCAACTTCTATGCCCCCTCTTTCATGCTTACATTCATCATCTGAAGGGAAAGTCATTCCGGGATTAGCTTTTTTAATTTCATCGAATTTCTCTGTTGAGAAGAAACATAGGGGGTCTCTTAAGTCTCTCTCGCTATCAACATAAGCCATAACCATGACCTCTCCCCCTGGTGTTGTCTTGGTGAATATATTACTACCTGTGTTCCCAATCGCTGCTGCCGATGTTGAAGCAATATGGAATATGGTATTCCTGGGAGTGAGTATTTTTCCCTTGGTGATTACATTATTAATCTTAGCACGACCAGAAATAGTATATTTGATAAATAGATTATCTGCAAACTGAACAATAAACTCTCTGTTGCCCATGCCTAAGAATTTCAGGCTAGTATCTGCCTTGATAACTCTTCCTTTTCCCGGGGAGAATACTTCATTATCTCCAAGCCGGAGAGTGTATGTTTTTTCATTTTGATCGATTATTTTCAGATTATCTGTATACCACTGAGTAAATTCTTCGAACTTTCCTAAAACTTGAGCACAGCATATATAACCTGCACGATACTGAGAATCAGTAGCATCGTTTATCTGTTTGTATCCTGCTGGACAGATTGGCAAGCCATACCAGTTTCCGCCATTCCCTGCACAGCTTCCTCCTTGCATAATTGCTAAGGTAGTCAGGGCAACTTCAACCTGGGATTTTAGTTTTGTTTTAAGATCTAGTAGAACTGCGATATCCCACTCTGCTCTTGATTTTTCTTCTATGCTGACACATTTTCCACTTACGACCCTAAGTTCTTTTACAAGGACCTCAATCTTTCCGTTCAAGTCAGCCAAATCAGGAGCATAATCATCGAGAATCTTTTGAATTTCATCTTTGTTTATGTTTGAAGGAATTGTTAAATCATTGACTTTTGTTTGCATATCTTGCTCATTCGTTGTTACCATGCCCGTAAGAGGAGCTAAAGTAATTCCTGCTTCCTCATAAGGGTTTTTTTTAGCATTTGAGAATACTTCAGAAAATCTTTGATTGATAGTATCTATCAAAATATTTGCGTCTTTTTCAATCTGTTTCATTTCCTGCTCTATTGCCAGAAGCTTATCCTGGCTAGTTGTTTGAAGATCGTATCCCTCTTTCTCTAGCATGTAGGTTATTGTGCTCTGCCGTGAATAATTATAAATATCTTTTACGATTCCAAGGTCTGAGATGCTGTCATTTACAGAATTCATATCAAGCCAGCATCCAATTTTTTCATTATCGCAGTAACCTATTCTTTGATATCTTGTTGAATCTGTTGAGCCGCTTGGATTATCAGATGCACAAATCCTAACTATCCCTCTTCTATAAATCTCGGGCTGAAGAGCCTCTTTAAGCTGGCTTTGGATATTCAGGGATGCGGTTGGAATGATTGTGGCTGAACCTGCCTGGCACTCTTTCTGTGTCTTGATGTTTTTCTTTATCTGGTCCTGAAGATAGACATTCTGAAGCTCTTGAACAGCGAAGGACGTTGAGAGTGTTCCAAAGCCGCACTCGTCTTTACCGTTTATGCTTATGCATATTTCAGTATATCCTGATGGCGCGATTATATCTGCTTTATTTGAAACTGTCTGCCCTACTGCAAGGAATCCTGTTGCATCTCTCACATACTGCTTTTCTTGTTCGTAGGTGTAACTTTGTGAATTTATTTTTTTCTTTAGATAGACTTGATAACTTAATGGCTGGTCCCTTCCTGCATAGATTGTGTAGAATACTCGGTAGTGAGACTCCGGACTTCCTCCGCCCATTGGAACTTCGTCAACAGAAGCATAGAGCTGATAGTATGAATCTGCTTTTGTTAAATCATCGAAAAACTTTGCAACTGTTGGATATCTTATCGAAAGGAATCTGTCACAGACTGATGTGCTGGATTCATCTACAGATTTCTCCTTGAATGATGTAAAAGCATTTGAACCATAATTCTGCGTGAAGTATGTTAAAGAATCCTGGCTGCTCTTGAAGGCATCTGAAAAGAGCGCATACTCTCCACCGCCTGTGTTCAAGGAGGATGTAACTAGTGGAATTCCTGCTTTTATGAATGGATCTAAATTACTCCATAAAAGTTGGCAGAAATAAACCGAGTGCCAGTAATCACAGAGGCCTGTTGTTTGTCCTGTATCAATTTGCTTCTGAAGGCACTGCCTGTACTGTTTAAAGACCATATTATTCAGGGCGTCTAGGCCGTTGTATAGGCCGGTAATACAGATAGGAACAACTACATCTGTATTGCTTGAACATAAAACTAGTGAACCAACTATTCCCGACTGCTTGACATTCTCGACAGGGAATCTTCCTCCGAAGTCGCATCTGCTTGAAGGGCATATTACTGGGTCGCAGAGATTGAACATGAGTGAGCAGTCTTCTGGGCTCATGAATTCTTCGCACTGTGTCGAAGGAATATTAACTGGGGGCTTGCCAACAATTGGCTTTCCACAGTCACCTGCATTTATTGGGCTCTCTTTTTTCTGGCGGCTTTGAAGTGCTTTTTGTATACATCCTCCTGATTTCTCTAGTTTATCTACAAACGGTTTTTTATCATTTGGAACATCCATACCTGTTGTTTTTGAAATTTCAGTGCAGCCACAATCATCGCCTTCTGCTCCTGAATAGAAATTAAATTCAGCTTTTCCGTTTTCTCCGACATTGCATATCCAGTATTCATTTACTTGCCCTGTTTCTTTATATGAAACTAATTTATTTTCGAATCCGCTGTAAGATTTAGTTGCATAATACCAGCCCTCATTTCTCAAGATAGGCATGTAAGCTATGAGCCCTTCATAAGGTCCTGATTCCCAGAATTTTATTTGATAATCTTCTCTCACCATCTCGTGCCCACACTTTCCTAGGTCTTGTTCAAGTATCCTTGGAAGCAAGGCTTTTTCTGTATCAGAAAGGCCATCTTCTTTCGCTCCGATAATCTCTCCTTTATCATTTGTTTGTTGCTGTATTACGGATTTTCCTGTTGAATCTTCTAAGATTTTAAAGGCTTTAATATAATTATAATTTCCCCCGCCAATTGGTTCTAGAATAGCAAAAATTGTCCTCCCTGAATCAGAAAATATCATGTAGGGCTTCCCTCCTGCATCACCATAGTAACTTTTGACAATATCTTCTGAGCTTGATAGTGAAGGGGCATCTGTTGAACTGAATTTGCCCCAGACACTTGCATCAATTGTTGGAATATAATTATAGGTAAGGGGTTTCTTCTTGTTCTCAGTTTCTGAAGATTGAATATCAAAGCCCCACTTACTACTTAGGGTGTCGCGATTTTCTTTTTTTAGTATTATGCTCTCAAAATTATCAAACTTAGAAAAGACATTGATGTTGTTATAGTCTCTAAGAACTGCGCTTATTGATTTTGAATCTGTGTTTACTTTGTTGTTTATCGCAAGAACCAAGTATAATTCTTTTATATCATCTACAGATACAAGTCCCTGGTCTGTTAATTTATCAAAATTCTCAATAACATACCGGACATTAACTGGAACATTTATGATGCATGCTTTGACTTCTTTAGTATACTCTTCTCTGTTGTTTTCAGGAATACCTAGCATCTCCCTTACCCCTTTGCTGGCACTGCAATCTCCTCTTGCTTTTTCTTCAGTTATTTTGCCTTCTTTGAACATCAAGAGGATTCTGTCTTTTTGTGCTCTGCTTAATCTTCCAATTGGCACGCTGACTGTAACATCTTGAATGAGAGCTTTAGCCTTGGCATCTGACAAGAAAAGATTCTTGGCTTCAAGAAGGAATTTCTCGTCACTGATTTGCTTTGATAATCCAAATAAGCCACTAGAGATTACTACCCCTGATTTTGCCTTGACAGTTTTTACAAAATCATTTGCTTCAGTGATTATTGTTTTCACAGAATTAACATCAGTACTTATGCTTCCTTTATTCTTAAGATAACACTGAGAAACTGTAATCATCTTATTATTTCCTAATTGTGTTCTGTATTCTTCTGAGGCACATTTAAGTGTCCAGGCCTTCATGACTATGCTTCGTGCCATCGGTGTTCCTGAAAATCCTTCTAGCAAGTTCTTTGCCCAGAGAACAGTGCCACCAACATAACAGGCTTTTTTCCAGGCAGTTGTCAATTTCTCGAGAGCATTCACATATTTATCAAGAGTTTCTATGGTCTTATTCAAGTCTCTGATTTTCTTTTGAATTTGATCAGGGGTGAGTTGAATTGACCTCTTTGATATTCCGATGACAACTGAAAAATTAGTTGTTGTTGTCCTCTCTTTTTCAAATGGCCAGAAAGTCACTTTTGCTTCTTTTTTTATGTATGTGCCGATAAGCTGAACTTTTGTGGGTCCAAGAAATTTAAATGAACCTTTGGTGATTGTCTCTTCTTCTCCAGAAGTTATGAATGTAACATAATTATCATTTATCTCGGAGACTGCCCAATCTCCAACAGATGACCCTATGAGATAATCTCCCTGCGTATTATTTACCTTAAGGGTGGCTTCCTGAGAATTATACCCTGGACTCTCTATTGAAACAAGGCTTACATAGTATGTACCTTGTTGTGAATTTATTGTTGTAAACTTATTTCCCGAACCCCGGCTTATCTGGCTTATGTCATCTCTTGCGGATTCAACTTCATACTGGATGTCTTGGTCTTGATTGTCTTGGTACTGGTCTATTATCTCTTGAAGAAAATCAATTTCATCATCTTCTTTTGACATGAAATGAGCGAGGTCTTGGGCCCCCCTTAGAGCTTTTATTCCATAATATATGCCTGCTGGGTCTTTTTTATTTACGAAATTAGTTGATATGCTTCTATACTGAGATATTGCTTCAGTATATGCGCTCTCAACTTTGGCGGAGTAAGTAACTTGTTTTGGACCCTCAACAGAAAGCACCTCAACATTTGCGCTGTTGTCATACTGGCCCCCGAGGTCTCTAACTGTCCCCTTCTCTATTTTCTTGACATATCCAATATTGCCATTGACATCTGGATTTTTATTTACGTTCTCCTTCAGAGTGAAGTCGCTCTCGATATCTGGCTTATTTGTACTTGAGAGATATTTCTGGAATGCTTTAACATATTTCTTTACAGTTAGGTCGTCTAGTCTGGTTCTTGTCCTTGATGCAAATAAAATAACAACATCCTGCGCTCTTTTTCCTGCTGCAGAGGCTTTTCCTATATGGGCCACGTAGTAGTACTCAAGCTTATAGTCGTTATTGTAGAGAACATTCAATTCTAACTCGCTCCCGAGAGTCACTTCTTTTGTAGATTTGCTACCTTTCGTAGGAAGATTATTTTGAACATTCAAGTTTGCGTGTTTTGGAGCTAGGTTCAATTCATAAGTCCCTTTACCTTTTCCGCTGTAAACAGCGCCCTGGCAAGTTATCTGAACTGTCCCCCCGTAGCCGTAATCCTCTTGCGTTATCTGTTGTATCTGACAACCAGAATCTGCAATATCTTCTCCCTCCTCAACGAGGAACTCATCACCATTCACAATCAATCTCGCTCTCGTGGTTGGAACCTTTATTTCATCAAGGGTTACATTCAGGCCCTCTTGACAATAGAATCCTGGAAGTTTGAAAGTCAGGCTATCGCCTTCTCTCATCTCTTTTGATGCTATCGGGCTTCCAAGAGCGCTGTAGTATACTGCAATCTTTGCGCTACCATCTTTTACCTCCTGAAGTCTTACATAGCCCTTGCCATTTCCGAAACTGTATTTTTTATAACCATTCTCCCATTCATCTTGAGTAAGGACTGGCAGTGAGAATTGTTCTGTGTGCAGACCATATGTTTTTGAGACATCATAAGTTATATTGAGAACAACATTGACTGAAACATTGCTAGGCATCTTCGATTCGATAGGCTGCTGTCTCAGGGAGACAACAATATATCCGAGATTGCTTAGAGTGGGATTTCCTTGAGTCACAATTTCTCTTTGTGTAGTAAATTGATAACTCCCTAGGGCGCTTCTTGTTGGATAGAAATTAATATATGCAATCTCTTTTGATTGGTTCTTGAAAATTGGCCTGACATTTTTTATGTTTGGGACGTCTATCAAGGGATTTATCTTTATTCCAGTCATCTTACACATCACTGGAACATCATTCTCTTCTAACAAGTCTGAAGTGACTGGGCTTGGTTGACAAGCATCTGGGGCCATTTCAACAATGAAGTCCATGCCCGCGGTCTTATTGCAGTAGTCGTCGTTCCAATTCATAAAGCTAGATGGGTTGTTTAAAGAAGGGTAGTAGTAGGATTCGGGATTAATGAGATACTGGTCTTGAGATATTGTCGGATTACTTAGTATCTCTAACTCTGCCTGCGACGGAGTCTCTAACAAGGGAGTTGCTCCGGGGGGTATTGTCTCCTCTGACCTAATCATTGTGAGAGAGAGGACTATGCATATTGCAAGAAATGCGAAGAGTATTTTTCTATTCATCTTTTTTTATTCTTTGATTTTAGTTTTTAGGATAAATTTATTGTTAGAGGATTTATATCAATTAAAGTGTAGACATCCATGACCTCTTCTAGAGTGGTAGGGGTAGCTAATTTTTCTGATGTGACTTTAATCTTCCTTGAACCCTTTAATTCTTCATCGGTTACGGAGAAATCTGCTTTTCCACCGCCGATAGGGACGCTTGTCAATTGGGATGCGGGAATTGTAATACTATAACACTGCTCTGTTGTGAAACCAAGAGTCCCTGGAATTCCTGCTGCAGGCACTTGTATACATTTCTCAACTTCTTGAGAACCTAGGCTCAGCTCTGAATTTTTGTATATTTGAAGCGAAACATTATAGATTCCTTCGGCGAGATTTATTTTTTTCTGCGAAGGATAAAAGAGGGTCTGGTCATAATCACGAGATTTGAATATCAGAATTGCATTCTCATTTACTCCTAAGCCAAGGTCTAAATCAAGAGAATATGTGGGGGAGAGATAAAGGTCTACTATGAATGGTTCGTTTGTTGAAACTAAAGCTTCTGAATTTTTATATCCTGGAGCACTTGCTACAACATACCCATTAGCGCATTTTGGAAATTCTGCAATCAAACTTGATAGGCCCCCGTCTTTTTTTGTTGAGCCTATTGGACAGGTTTGTGAAAGGCATCTGAATGAAATGTCTGCTTCAATTGGATTTGAATTATAAGACGTATAGACTGTTCCTGCTTGCCCCTTTGTTGAGCAGATGTCAAATTCTACAGGAATTGTATCATTCAGCGTTGCTTTTTGAGGAATCATCTTATCTATCACAATTAATACAGGGAACTGGAACATCTCGGTTCCGGAAGTGACTTGGACTAGAACAGGAAAACTCAGGTCATAAACAAAATGGTAGGGAATAAAACAAAAGCCGATAATGCCGAGGCCTTGTTGATTTCCTATTGGATCTGCCCTCATGGTATTCTGATCCGAGGGCCAGATATCAATTTTTGTTGGCCAAGAACTAGTGTATAAAAAATTCACTTGCTGATCAACTTGGCCAAAATCTGCTACAAAATATCTATTCTTCGAGGATTTGAGAGTGTATTGAGAGCCTTTAATTTTAATTTCTTGGATGTTCTCTTGAAGTGCTTTTTTTAGTGTGTCTATGACCTCGGTTTTTGACCATATTTTTGGGGCACATGAAAGTTCTAATCCGTCAACAGGAGCATAGGCATTTATCACGTCTATGGAATAATTTGAGAGAATTGTCCTTTTACTCTGTACGTTGAAAATTTCTGTAGCAGTTTTATGCAAGGATCCGAAGTTTGTTTTTGTCTTTATTATGTGCTCGGATTTTCTATAGGCCATGTCTCCTGAAACTTCTATCGGTAAGGTTAGTGTTGATTCAATATAAGTATCATAAATTTTTACACTTGATTCTGAAACCTCTCCATGAGTTATATTTAGATAAGAGTATGATCTGAAATCTAGGCAGTCTTCTGCTGCGATTTTTAGATAGTCTGAAAATTGCTTCTCTATCTGGGCAGTACTTTGATTCTGTATTCTATATATTCCATTTCCAGAGATATATGCCCAGTAAGGAATATCTAAACCTAGGAATCTGAAATAACTTGAAAAAGGGTAGTTTGAAGAACCCTGGACAAATGTCGGAAGAACCAAATATCCGCCTTGAAGCTCGGCTGTTGCAACTGCTTCTTTCATATTATTATCCACACAGGATAGGAAATATGTTTCTACTTCATTTTGTTTTGTCAGGGAGACATTTCCAAACACAAATATCAGAACTAAAGCAAGGGCAATTAAGACTACTGCGAGAATAATGAAAAGAGTTAATTGCCCTCTTTTATTTTTTACAATTTTTTTATTTATGGCTTCAGATTTCAGATTAAACATATTCCTCTTTTATACCTGCTTTTAGAGATAATTCTAGAAGAAATTTTGCTATATAAATCTTATTAATACCAAGGGTAAAATTGAAATTTCTGATATGACAAATTTTCTGGCATAAAGGAGAATGAATGGGCCCAGCTGGGATCGAACCAGCGATCTTCTCCACGTCAAAGAGACGTCGTTTGTGGACTTCTAGAAAATTTTCTAAGAAGTTAACCACTGGACTATGGGCCCATCTTAAAAGGCAAACTTATTTTGCTATATAAACTTTTCTTAGCATATTCTGGAACATCTCGTATGTATATCCCCTTATTCTCTTTATATTTTAAAGAAAAACGAATTACATTCTTAATATTAGAACTACCAACTAACCTGAAATATTTTATAACATTCAACCACCGATTCGTACCTGTTTCATTTCCTGATAAATAGGTAAAAATTTCCTGATTCTTTCCAATTTTATGAACCTGACTAAGCAAGGTCTTGTTGTTTGAAGCGAACTGAACACAAAATTGTTTTCCTCTTCTAGAAACAGAACCATCTGTATCTACTAACCCTCTAAGACACGATAGAGCCAATTTTTTATTTTTTATAATAGAAGGGGGAATGCGGGACTGGTTCCTTATCTTGTCCCCATAATTTAACTGATAATTATCTTTAAGAAAAGCACATACTTCTTTAGAAGATATTAATAAATAACAAGCATCCCTATTTTTCTCCTTATTAATTGATGCATCGACATTAAATAGCTTGTAAATTTTTTTAGACAAATAATTGAAATAAGAAAGATCATATCTGTAATCCCCGGATATTCGAATAAAATAGGGGGTCATTGTTCCATCACCAAGATACACTCCGATTAATTCTGCTAAATCTTCATCTAGTTTCGGGATTTTTATCTTTTTTAATCTCCCCCGCTTATCCCCTTTTTCTCTCCATTTAGATATTTTCTCGGGATATTTACTAACCAAGGAGGCCATGCCTCGTTTTCCACCGATTACTGCTCCCCAGTTTGGTTCTTTAATTTCTTTTATTTTTAAAGAATCAAAAGGAATTGTATAAAAATTGCACAACTTTCTAACAAAAAATATTTTCATAAGTCTTTTTTCTTGATGGTATTTTTTTAGTGTGGAATAATTTATAGAAAGATCTTTGGAAATATTTCTTAAAGAATAAAGTTCATTCTTCTTCAGAATTTTATCAAAAATGGCTTTTTGGCACCCTCTCTCAAATTCTACACGGCTGTTTTCATCTATTTCCTCTTTCATAGGAGATTTATGCTTCTAGTATTTATAAACTATTGGATTTCAGTTTAAATCGCTGGACCATGGGCCCTCAAGTCGAAAAGAAAAAAGGTATTTTTATATTTAACTATCCCTTGTATTTACTTTGGAAGATAAAGCTTTGGTTTGGGGGGTTCGGATTAAGGGCATTATTAAGTGTATTGGGATGCGCATTTAGTGCAGTACTCCCTATTTCAAGAAACCTGCATTGTCTATCTTGAGGAGAATCAGGATAACCCTGCCTTGGTAGTTTAGCAGCATTTTCGTATCTCTCCGTAGGTCTTTCGGGCCCTACAGGGGGTAGTCGGATAACTCCCTCATGCATTTCCAGGGGTTTTTCGGGAGCTATTGGTTTCCATTTTGCTTTTTTAAGTCTCGGTTTTTTCGGCTTTTGCTCTGAAAGATCTCTTAATTCAAGGGCTTCATCTGATTCATAAAGGCCATCACCACCTTTTACTCTAAAACAGTTAAACATAGCTCTCCCGCATGAAAGGCCGGGAGTGTGAATATTTAATTCTAGTTGTTCTATGTCAACTTCCAACCCCTTGCCTGCACCTCGTCCGTATAAACGAGGGGCTATATCTCTTGGTTCCATTCTAAGAATATTTGCAGGGGATACACCCACTATTGTAAGAAAGTCGTCTGAAGCAAAATATCTCCACTTGCCTCTGACAAAAGCAACACCATCAGGTAAATCATAAACATCCCTTGATCTTG
Organism: Candidatus Woesearchaeota archaeon; assembly: GCA_964481435.1. GTDB lineage: Archaea > Nanobdellota > Nanobdellia > Pacearchaeales > UBA284 > JAPLYB01. Next base: position 745 of record CAYZTH010000007.1, on the reverse strand, counting down.
CAGGTTGCGCGGGATCTTGGTCTAGAGGATACATCAAAGCATCTTCTGATAAAGAACCAAATTGGGTACCTTGCTCTGGAGATAAAACCTCCTGAACACTGGCCCCCTCTCTAACAGAATTTGCCTCTTGGACAACAGCTGATTTCAAAAGATTTGCTTTCAAAACTTTATCTACAGGTAATCCGCTTGCTCTTCGTGCACGATCGCTCATTTTGATGTTATTGTTATCTTTTTTATGCATTTATTGTTATCAACCGAAAATAAAACCGATGCCACTTGAGGCATTTGATTCGCTGTTTTCGATCTTTTTAATAATCTCATCACTTTCTGGAGTTTTTAAAAGTTTCGCTCCTGCTTCAAGCAAAATCTGTTCATTACTATTGAAAAAATTATCCTCTGCTTGAATATACAGATAGAAAACTTTTTTGCTTATCTCGAGAGTTTTTGCTTCTCTTAGAATATAACCTTGCTTCTTGAATTCATTCGCTTTCCAGGATTTTGCTTTTTCTTTTCCGCCTTTGCCCTGTTCACTTTCTAGTTCAACATCTAGCTCCCCAGATATTCCATCAGGAGCTTCTAAAATCTTCTTAAGCTTATCAATTTTGTCTGCAGGAATTTCATATATTTTTTTCATTTTATCCGATTTCTAATAAAGAAAGAGGTTTTTTAAAAGTTTGTATAATGAACAATCCTGTGCGAGACCATGACATATGTCACTAGGCCACCGAAAATTAGTTCTCATCTA